>CAYHWZ010000151.1:2448-5937 GCA_964359975.1 uncultured Elusimicrobia bacterium
GCCGACGCGACAGACCCCGTCATCTCGGCCAGTGTATATGTGGAGAATGCCGACGACGGAATGGAATCGCCGAACGGATTGAACGCTATGGTATACGCCGAATACGAAGTGTTCGGCAGGAGCGAAACTTGCGTAAAGTATGTGGTGTTCACCGCCTTATCTCCGGATATGGAAGTCGAAGCCGAGGTTGTGGAATATATGCGATACCCCTGCTCGTCGTTGGAAGCCTCGTCCCACCTCCAAGCAATCGAACTGGAACCAACGTCGCCGTTAACTACCCGCATGTTGCTCGGACCTGAAGGCAGTGCCCAGAAAACCACATTGTTCGGGTCAACCTCTTTTGCTGCTCCCGCTCCAGCGCCCGTCGCAGAGGACATCTTCACATATCCCGGCGCCACAATATTGGATACATATACATTGTTAGTCGTGTTCCCGTCAAAGTCGCATACCGCAAATGTGTATTGACTTGTTCCCGGATGAAGTATTCTCAGCGCCATCCCCTGAGACTGTTGATTCCTGAAATTTGCGGAAGTGATGGACAGCCAGTGAGTGTCGGTCACAGTGATTCCGTTTGTATTCAGATACTTCAGTATAGTGCCGTTGAGAGTGAGCGATCCGCCGTTCACAGTAAAGCCCAGGTTCTTGTCCGCACTTGTGGACTGTATGATATCGTTGCCCGCCTTTAAGATCGAGCCGGAAGGCAGCTGAAGCGCATTCTCAAATTGCAAGTTTCCATAACGCGCCCCCGACGCGTCAATCACCGTGCTTGTGCCGATGCCAACGGCGCCGAGCGCGACCAGTGTGCCTCCGCTTACGACGAAAGTGCCGTCAATTGTAAGGTTGTTGTTCACATTCAACTGTGTCTTAACAGTTCCCGCAACGTATGCCATATCAAACTTTGAACCCGATCCCACATACAGAATATTCACGACCGTGTCCAAGTCAAAGGATACTTCGTCCGAACCGCCGGCCGCGGTCAATGGTTCCACACGGACTACGTTGAACACGCGATTCGAGTTTGTGCCGTAGACTGCGCCGTCCTTGTACTGGAATATCAGCGTTGACCCGACCGTGACAAAGTTCGAGTTCCCGGAAGTATAATTGATGCTGCCCGCGGAATTGCTGCCCAACCTCAGCGTGACCGTCGAAATATCCAGAGTTCCCGCGTCCAGCGTGATAGATCCGTCCACCGTAAAGTCCCGCACGGAACTCACCTTCCATCCGATCGTGCCCTTGTTGAAATCTATTGCAGGCAGTTTCTGTCGTGTCGGGATGTCCAGCACAGTGTGCGACGTGCCCTCCGGCCAAAGGTCTCCGGTCGAGTAGGTCAACGTGCCGTTGGTCACAGTGAAATTCTTGTCAATCGTCAGATTGTTCGAACCCATGGCGAATACGCCCGCAGTCAGGAACAGCGAACCGTTCACGTCCATTGAATTCGATATAGTCGCCGTGGTTCCGTTCACCTTGTTCACTTCAAAGTCGTAGAAGTCATGGCTTGCCGCGTTGTTGAAATCCAGACTCTGGCTTCCGGTTCCGTCAATAATCCATCGGCCTGCTCCAACGGCCGAAATCCCGCCGCTGTTGGTCACAGCGCTCCCGCGCAAACTCACGGTTGAACCGGTCGCAGCGAAAGTCCCGTTGTTGTTGGTCAAGTTGCCGTTGATGGAAAACGTCTGTGACTGCACGAAAACCGTGTTCGGAGTGTTGAGAATGAAGTTGTAGAAACTGGTTCCGCTCAGCAAGGACATGGTCTGGTTTGCCGTTCCCGAAAATGAGAACGAACTCGTCTTGGCGTCAAATGCTCCGCCGGTCATGACGAAATCGCCGCGCACCGTATGACTGGCTGTTCCCGCGATATATTCGCCTGCAAAGATTCCCAGACCGCCTGTGAATGTCAGCGAACTTGCCGTCATTGTTACGCTTGTAGAAAATCCGATGTCCAGAGTCATTGAGGAAATGCTGAATCCCGCCAGATCCCACTGACAGAACTTTGTCGCGCCTACGGGTGTGCCGTTGAAAACAATGGTATCGCCTGCCGATGAAACCGCCACGTCGCCCACCCAGTTTACCGCGTTGCTAGCTAAATTGTCAGCTCCGCCGCCGTCCCAAATCCTGATTTTTCCCCGGAGCGTCAGTGTCGAGACCGCTGGACTCGTATAGGCCGCGTCTCCTTCGGTCGAAAGCTTTACCTTGAAATAGTAGGACGTGTTCGCCGATAGATTTAGATAGGAAGTGGTCGCAGAGTTGTTCAGCATGAATGAAGCGATCACAACCGCAAAATTGCTGTTCGTGGAGATGACCGCCGAGTAGCTGGACCCTGTCAAGTTCGTCCAGTTTGCCGTCAGCGAAGTGACAAACACCGAGCTGAAGGAAGGATTCAGGTTCGTCTGCGGATATGGTGAAGTCGCGGATGCTCCGCTCGATGTCACGACCCCGCCGTTGGTCACAGCCGCGACATAGCGGAAATATTTTGTGTTTGGGCTCAATCCCGTTTCCACATAGGCCAGTATGTCCGGCCCAAGCGTAACCGTGTCCGCGATAATCGTGAACGGACCCGACGAATAGTTGCCGCCATAAAGTCTGAATCCCGATTCATTGCTTGCGTTGTCATTCCATTCCCAGGTGGCGCTGCTCACGCCGATGCCCGTATTGCGGAACATCGTCGGCGCCTGCGCCTTGCCCCGCGCGTTGCCGCCCATCGGTTTCGCCAGTCCCGCCGACCAGTGCGCCATCTTTAAATTGTTTGAAGCGATTTCCGGATACGAAACATGCACATCCCCCGACCCGTCAATCGCCAGTGAAGTGTAAATCTCGGAACCCGTGTTGCCCATCACATCCACCGTGCCCGTGGACCACACAGTGCCGGTAAAACTTGCAATTTTCAGATAATACTTTGTGTCGCCGGGATTGTAATAAGCATAAGAAATATAGTCATTGCCATTCCCGTCCATAGCAATATGTGAAAACCGTCCCATGTCGCCTTCAGCGTCAATCACAGTGGTTGACCATGTGTTGTTGTCGCCCTTGGCGTGCTTGAGGTCGTTGTTGTCATTGTCAAAATAGGAAATCCGCGCGCCCGTACTGTCCAGCACCAGCGAAATGTTCGTGTTCAAGGTGATGCCGCCCTGCACGGTGAAAGTGTTCCAGGAACCGTCCGCGCTTTGTTTGGCGTAGAGTAGATTGTTCGGCGCGGATTTTTTATACGCGATGCGCGCCAATCCCGCGCCGTCCAGCGCAATCGCCGGATTAAGACCCACCGTCCCCGCGGAATCCACCGTGGATGTAGTCCATGACACCCCGTTATACCTTGCATATTTCAGGTCATAGTCTGTATTGTCGTGATAGGCAATGTGCGGATTGTTTGCGCCGTCAACAGCAATAGTCGCGTACAGTCCCATGTCTACTACGGAATCCACCAGATTGGATACCCACGTCCCGGACCCCGTCATCCGCGCGGCTCCGAACCGCCTGAGCCAGGCGAGATGCCGC
>CAYHWZ010000151.1:5947-6187 GCA_964359975.1 uncultured Elusimicrobia bacterium
TCCCTGTATGCAATGTGCGGCAGACTGTTCCCGTCCAGCGCAATCGAAATATAGAACGGGTCAATACTGCTTTCCACCGTCGCGGGGCCGCCCCACGAACTGCCCGTCCGCTTGATATATTTGAGCGTGCCGCTGTCGCGGTAAGCAACGTGCAGATTTCCGTCCTTGTCCAACTCAACAGAAGAATGCAGACCATTCTCCTCAGTCACAGTTTCAAATGAAAACATGTAATTGTACGCC
>CAYHWZ010000152.1:0-6184 GCA_964359975.1 uncultured Elusimicrobia bacterium
AAGAAAAGATAACAACAAAATTTAGCGGAATAAACTCCCTCCACTTTTTTTCAAGGAGAATAAGAAGGGGTGAACCTCAGCGTACTCAGAGGTTAATAGATGAGTTCATTTCAATTCAGTCATTTTGCCTTTCCACCCGCATTTTGGTAGAATCACGACAGAAATGCTTGCCGGGGACGTGGTGGAATTGGCAGACACGCTAGCTTCAGGAGCTAGTTCTCGAAAGAGATTGAGAGTTCAAATCTCTCCGTCCCCACAAACCATAAAATGACAAAACCCACAGAAGATTCCGGCATCAAAATCATCTCGCGCAACCGCAGAGCCCACCAGAAGTTCACCATTCTGGAATCGCTCGAGGCCGGGCTCATGCTCTACGGATACGAAGTGAAATCGCTCCGCCAAGGCCGCATCTCCATCGACGAGTCGTTCGTGGATTCCGACAAAGGCGAAATGTTCCTAAACAACGCTCATATCCCCCCCTACGAACATATATCGCACATTGACTACAATCCCACACGCAAAAGAAAACTGCTCCTGCACCGCAAAGAAATCGACCGTCTCTTCTCGCGAATGCAGACCGAACGCGTCAGTCTTATCCCGCTCGAACTTTATTTCAAAAAAGGCATGGCCAAAGTTTCCATCGGATTGGGTAAAGGCAAGAAGACCGAGGACCGCAGGGAAGAACTCAAAAAACGCGACACAGACCGCGACATCCGCAGAAATCTGGGCGGACGGCGGTAAAGATGCAAGACATTCCTCCCCTTCACAAGGGGAGGTTAGGTGGGGTAAAATCTATCTGCGGTTCATTCTGACTGCAGAAACAACCTTGGAAATCGATCCGGCTGACAATGTTCCGGTCCGGTCAAGAGTTTCCCTGAGTTTGCGGACCACTTCAGTTCCTTCGTCCTTAGTCAGTTCTCTGAAAGCAGGTGAACAATACATTTCGTAGAGTATGTCCCCATGTTTAGCGCATTCTTCCCTTGTAAACCCCATTGACCGGATGAACGATTCCTTCGTGTCCGGCGAAAGACTCGTGAGAAATTCCACCAGACTCTGAAAAAATGTTTTTTCCCCGTCCTGTTCAGTTTCAGGTGACTCCCATTCCATTTCCCGCACAAGCCACATGGGCAGGACTTTCATTGATACGGACATGCCGGGCTTCAGAGTGTTGCTCGGCGGCAGAGTGTGCACGCGGAACCACAAATTGTATGCCCGTCCCGCAACAGTCAACTGCAGGTTTTTGCCGGTCCTGAAAAACAATCCGAGTACACTCCATAGCGGGACATCTTCCCACACTATATTTTCAATCACGCCCTCCACCCTCGATGATATCAGACTGACAATCATCGCCCGCAGCAGTAATAGCGCCGCAATGACCAACCCAATCACAAGCACGGCAAGAACACTGCCCAATTCAGCGTTGGCAATCACAGACTGACCTGCCGGAGTTTTAAGAAAGCCCGAGATAAGCTGGTCGATGAATTCGCGTGACCGGATTCCGCCAAACATTGTTCCTGCAATGATGCAGACAATCAACAGACTGTCCAGCCCGCTCGTGAGTGCGTCGGAGGAGCAGGACCGTTTCATTGCCCTTTACAGGGTTTATTTCAGAAGTTTCAGGTAAGCGGGATTTTTTTTGAGCGATGCAAACGACGCGTCGGATTTGGCGGACGCTTTCATAGCCGGGTCTTTTTGAATCGCCGCGGACAAATTAGTGATAGCGTCCTTGGCTTTTCTCTGCTGAGCATACACAGCCGCAAGGTTGTAGCTGAGATTCGCGCTCGACACAGACGCTGCAGTCAGACCAAGCTGAAAATATTGCGACGCGTCCGCGAGTTTTTTCTGCTGGCGCATTGCAAGACCCGCGTTCAGACAAGTTTCGCCGAACGAGTTTTTCAGCGCTTCATCGTCGGGAGAGAGGGACAGTTCGTCATGGTAAAGTGTCACTGCGTCAGGAAGACGGTTCTCCGCAACAGCAATCGCCGCCAGTATGGGACGGACACCTTTCAGGTTCGAATCCTTTTCCAATGCCGCCTGCAATGTTGAGACTGCTTCCGGGAACTTTTTGGCTTCGTAGTAAGATTTCCCAAGGTTTATCCAGTCAGCGGGTTCCAGTTTATTCGCGGTCTTGAGCGCTTCGTAAAAAGTGACAGCCACACCGTAATTTTTCTGGTCAAACGCCAGGTCCGCGGCCCATCTTGGCACGTCCATATCCATTGGTTTTGCCGTGGCGCATTTCAGGAAAATGTCCAGCGCTTTTTGCGGCTGGTTCATCTCTTTATAAACCTGTCCCAACTCTTTCATCCCGGCAAAATCATTGGGCACCATGGTCAAAAACTTTTCCAAAGCAGACTGCGCGTCCGGATAATTCTTTGCCTGGCGCTGCGCCTGACCGAGCGGGAGCAGATAGTCCTGCATTTTAAGCGGATGAATTTTCAGAGCAAGGGACAACTGTTTTGCAGCGCCCTGATACTTGCCCTCTTTGGCCAGTTTTTCAGCCCTGCCTTTTAAAAATGGCGGCAATCCAAACCACGCACCGGCCAGCAGCACAATCAGAACAGATATCGAAATCGCGACAATCTTGACAGCTTTAGACTTGGACGCTTTTGCCGGTGGCGGCGGTGGAGGAGGCGGAGCAATGGGTTCTGGTGTATGAACTGCAGCAGGGGCAGCGGGAGCAGCCGGAGCGCCGGACGCAGGAGCCGCAGGCACGGTCAACTTAACGGGTTTCGCGTCTGCAGGCGTGAGTTTGACTGTCTTGTCTGCGGACGGCGCGGCTGGCGGCGTCACAGGCGTACTTTTCGGCGCGCTTGCCGGAAGACGGACGGTTTTCTCGTAATCGCTCTCAGCCATGTCTGACACCAATATAAAGAATGTCTTTTAATATTATCAAAATTTGTCCTGCTCGTCCATGCCGCAAAACAGATTCTGCGCTACTTCTTGGGATTGCTGAACAGGTTGAAAACCATCACATAACCCTGTTCCGTCAATGTAAAATCCCGGCTCAACCGCGTGACCAGCCGCTTGTAACGTTCCACCACAGTCTGAAAAGTGTAGCTTGCGTACGGCAATATAACTACCGCCCGCCCCAAATGGTCAAACTTGCCTGTTGCCGTGACCATCGTGCCCTGCGAAATATGAAAATAGGTTTCCGGTAATTCGTACCCGTTCAGCGGTTGTCCATCGAGATACACTTTCAGGTGAACCTCGCTCTGACCGTCAGGCGCCGAGGATGTCGTGACCCACACATCGCACGCAACTGCCGGCTGAGTGGAAATGGGCGCGTACACGGGCAACGGTTTCCGCCCCTGGGCAAAGACGGGCAATGCACTGACCATCACGCACAAACTTGCCAAAACAGGAACCGTTATCCGCATGTCCAAAAACTTCAACTGCTTTTCCGGTTGTCCTCGCTGATGAGAAATCGGGTGTCGAATTTTCTGTGCATTACCACGAGCAGGTCCGCCAGCAGTCCTGCAATGAGGGTGAGCAGACTGGTGAGAAGCATGAGTCCGTCCATCACGCCCACGTATTGACGCTGTGTAAAATCAAAAATGGATTTTGACAGTCCCACTACCAGTATCATGAACGAAAGAGGCAGGAATATGCGCAAAGGGTTGAAGTACATGACCGTGCGGATGATGAGGGAGATATAGTTGTACGTATCTTTCACCGGATGAAAACTGGAAATCCCGCCGGTACGTTTGAAATAGTCGATGGGAATGAACTTTACGCGTTCGTGATTGCACAGGAACGCGAGGGTGATGGTGGATTCCCACGAATGTGAGTCGGGCAAAAGGTAAAAATATTTGAGCGCGGTGGTCTTGCGGAATATGCGCAAACCGCTGTTCAAATCCGGGATGGGATACTGCGAAAGATAGGATGCCACTTTGCGGATGAACAGTTTGGCCGGGGCACGCAAAAAGAAAAGTGTGCCGCGCTCCATCCGCCGCGCACCGACGACCATTTCGTTGTCCGGCATGGCCTCGAGCATTTCGGGAATGGGTTCCGCGGGATAGGTGCCGTCCGCGTCGGATGTAACGATATACTCATATTTGGCGTTGATGATGCCGGTCTTGCGCGCGCCGCCCACGCCTTTGTTACGCAAATGACGGATAACGGTGACGCCCGCGGCTTTGGCCAGCTCGCCCGTGCGGTCCGTGGACGCGTCGTCTATGACAATGAATTCGTAAGGGATTTTGGCCCGTTCAAGGACGGACTTTATTTTCTCTATTTCCTGCGGAAGACTCTCTTCCTCATTGTACGCGGGCAATATGACAGTTACGGGTGTAGGTGGCATAGCGTATTATTATATGAATGTATTGAGCGTCAGTCAAATTTTCCGCTGCGTATCGCGGCTGAACAGCGCTATCTTATAAAATTGCCGGACGACTGTTGACCGGTGATCCGGCTGATTCTTTCCTGATTGGGAAAGGTTCTCACGGCAAAAACCACCAGGATAATGAAAGGCATGCTGACCAAACCATATATGGGGTAACTCCGCAACACGCCGGTGACTCCGGCAACCAAACATACCGCCAGTCCGAGGAACGCTTCCCCTTCCAACATCGCCATTCGGATGATGTATGCGTTCCTTATCTTCTGAAAAGTCGCGTCACTCTGGTCGCCGGGTTTGACACTGCTGACTATTTTTTTGAAAATCATTGCTGCATTCAAATATGTAAAGACCGAAGTTGCGGCGACAAACAGCGACAACATTTTAACAGCGCTTACATTCGCTGCTGTGGGATCCGAACCGCTGCCGGACGACACCGCGCAGACCAGGAACACAATCAGTCCAAAAACAACTGCGCCGATGGTCATTGCGCCATAAATGATTTTCAGCGCTTTAATCGTTTCGTTCATTGAAATCTCCCCCTTGATTGCAGTCTGCTATTCTAACTGCCAGCCAAAAGGTACAGGGCGGCCATGCGAACCGCGATACCGTTGGTGACTTGTTCGAGGATGACGGAATGTTTGCCGTCGGCCACTTCGGATTCGATTTCCAAACCGCGGTTCATGGGGCCGGGATGCATGACGATGCAGTCTTTCTTGAGCCAGGCCATTTTCTTGCGGTCGAGTCCGAAATGTTCGGTGTAATCTTCCATGGAGGAAATGAGTCCCTGATGCTGACGTTCTTTCTGGATGCGGAGCACGTTGACTGCGTCGGCGTGTTTCACGGCTTTTTTCATGTCGCGTTCGATACGCGCAAACTTGCCGAACGGTTTAATGATATCTTCGGGCAAAAGTGCGGGCGGACCGCAGAGTGTGACTTTGGCGCCGAGTTTGGTGAGGGCCCAGAGATTCGAACGGGCCACGCGGGAATGAAGGATGTCGCCAAGTATGGTGACGTTCAGTCCGCTGATTTTCCCTTTTTTTTCTCTGAGTGTAAAGAGGTCGAGCAGGGCTTGTGTAGGATGTTCGTGCGTGCCGTCGCCGGCGTTGACGATGTGGACATTCAGATTTTTTGCCAGGAGTTCGGGCGCGCCGTTTTCCGCATGACGGATGACGATGAAATCCACTTTCATGGCTTCGAGTGTCTTGCCCGTGTCGAGCAGACTCTCGCCTTTCTGCACGGAACTCTGCGAAACCGGCAAATCTACAGTGTCCGCGGACAGACGCTTGGCCGCAAGTTCAAATGATACCCGCGTTCGCGTGGACGGTTCGCAGAACAAGAACGCCACTGTTTTGCCGCGCAGGGTCGGGACCCGCTTGATGGACTGGGTGAAAAGTTTCTTGAACGGGAGCGCAGTGTCCAGTATCAGATTTATTTCTGCTGCGGAAAGGTTTTCAAGACCGAGCAGGTCTTTGTGGTTCAGTTTCATTGATGGGCCACGCGGATACTGTCTTCGCCGTCGATTTCCTTCATCCGCACCTGCACGACTGAAGAAGATGATGTGTGCATTTTTACGCCGGTATAATCTGCATGAAGGGGCAGTTCACGTCCTCCGCGGTCCGCAGCCACGGCCAGTTTTATCTGTTTCGGGCGGCCAAGTTCCAGCAGCGCGTCCAATGCGGCCCGCGTGGTGCGGCCGGTGTACAGCACATCGTCCACCAGCAAGATGGTGCGCCCTGCGATGGGAAACGGTATATCAGTCTCTTTGACCAGCGGCTGGTTGCCGATCTCACCCACATCGTCGCGGTAAAGCGTGATATCGAGCGAACCTACCGGCACGGATTTCCG
>CAYHWZ010000153.1:0-6171 GCA_964359975.1 uncultured Elusimicrobia bacterium
GTATAATTCCATTCTGAGGGTCTGAAATGTATACAAAGCCAAGCGCATCTACCACCACACCATAAGGAAACCCGTTAAAATTTATTACCCATCCGGTGATGTAGTCGCCATTCGTATTAAATTTCTGGATACGATTGTTATTCGTATCTGCCACGTACACATTCCCAGTATTATCCGCTGCCACACCGCTCGGATTATTAAATGGAGTTCCCGCACCGCCCCATCTCTTTATGAATGTCCCATCAGTATTAAACTTTGCTATCGCTTGGGATCCTCCTTCTGAGACAAAAACATTTCCGAAACTATCAACGGTTGCACTTCTGGGCCGGTTGATGGGGGTGCTAAACTTGCTGATAAATCCGCCGGTTGCCGTAAACTTCTGGACATGCCCATCTCCGGCATTAATTCCAAAGTCAGCAACATAAACATTACCCGCCGAATCCACCGCAATCCCCGAGGGACTACTGAACTGCCCGTCTCCACTGCCATAACTTCCCCACTTCGTAATGAATTGACCGTCCGGGGTAAATTTCTGCACACGATTATTCCCGGTATCGGCAACATACACGTTACCGGCCACATCCACGGCAATATCATTAGGCTGATTTAGCTGTCCCTCTCCCGCCCCTGCAGTGCCCCAGCTTACAAGGCGAATTCCGGGTGTCGTGAATTTGGAAATCCGTCTCCTCGCGGATTCAACGATGTAAAGTGTTCCACTTCCCTCCGCTCCATTTTCTATATTCTCTGCAAAGACATTAATATCCAAGTGCGGCAAGGCAGTATAACTGATAGCTCCAAATATCGGCTCGACTCCAATTGTGATGGTCGAGATTTGAACTGAAACATTCAGCGGGTCAATTTCCAATGGCGATTGGTAGCTCAAATCAAACTTATATACTCCACCACCGCCAAGTGATGAGGCCAATACAATATTTGAGGTAGAAATGTTGTTCCAAACTGGCGAGGCCCCTTGTGTTGATGTTCGGCCCCACTGAATCCCGAAACGGTTCAGTGCCGGGCTGTTCCCCAATACCCAGTTTTGCGTATTGGTAGCACGGATATTGATTTTTTCACTACTGTTGCCAGTATTAGTTATCGTAAAGGATCCGCCTCCAATCGGGGTTTGAAGGGTCCAAGTCATAACAGTTTTGGCACCGCCTGTTCCTGTGTTCCAAGCGTTAGGGAGCAACTGAACACCCAATCCCCCAAAACAGTTCGTCACCGTCAGGAACATTGTAATAATGGACATTCTGTATAGCATTGACTTACCTCCGATTTTTAGATCAATATGGTTTAGACGGCAAAATTCTTTCTTCAAGGGAAATATTTCCTGAGCACTGCGAACCTCGGATTATTGTCCAGTATGACGGCGCCGCCACGCGACACGGACTTCTTTACCAGGTCATTAGCCCTTACTTGTTCACCCAGGCTTTCGTGATAAAGCGCCAAATCCAGATACCCTCGCGGATGACCCGGCGACGCATCAATCGCATGCTGAAGGTCGTCCTTTACTTTGTCGGGTTCACCGGTTTGCCCATGTATACCGGCCAGTTGGGCAAACACATAGGCCTTATTACCCTGCAACATCGGAATATGGATGGCACGTTCAAACATCTCTTTTGCAGTTTTCAAATCGCCGCCATTCCGGATTGAGGTAGCATGCTTCAGGTACATGACAGGAAATCGTCTCGCATCATCTTCGTTTAGAACGACAGGTTCCCGTGGCTCCGCCTGATTAAACGAGTACCAAAACATCTGTTCATCCAAAGTCTTGAACCGTAAAATCATGTGCTTGGTAAAAAGAAGGGCAATTTTCTGCAATTCCGAATCTTTTATTCTTACCAGTTCGTTTGGATATTGTTTCAGTCCCTCAAAAAAACGAGGTCTCACCAGAATATGATCAACCCCGAGTTTCTTCAAATTCTCTGCCAGCACAGCATCGTCAGCAGAATTTTCGGCGACATCATGGATCCATTGCTTGTCCGGGAAAACACCGAAAAACACTTTCCTCTCAACGCCATAACCATAGGTAACTCCTGCAAAAAGAACGGTTTCAGTTTTCTTTGTTCTTGTGTTGATAATATGCCCCATCCAGCGCAAGTCATTCATTTGTTCGTCAACGCTGGAATAGTCCATGTTTCCCGGCGAATATCCTGCAAAAAACAAAGTAAACCCGTCACGGATGATGCCCGTCATGCTGGAACTTGAAAATGTTTGATATGAACATAATGCAACCGCGACAAGCGCAATCATCTTAAAGCCCTTTGAGTACACTGGTCGTTGAAACACCCGGTGGAAACAAATTGCGAATGGTACTCCGACTATAAATGCGAGCATCCCCATATGATATCTGAACTCGGTTGAATAAAGTAAACTGGCAACCCAACTCACCAAGGCAATTCCCGAACATATCCGAAATCCTGTGGTGAAACTTTTCCGTAAACAAAGAATTGCCAGCAGTCCGAAAAATAAAGAAGGTCCCCAGTTGGGCGGCATCAGAGTACCGTTGTCCATGTAAGTACCAAGGAGCTGTTTCATGTACTTGGACAAATCTCCCATACCCACAGAAGATGCTATATGTCTCGGCGTCATGTGCCACGGCGCTACCAAGTGTCCCCCGAAAATGCTGTTCAAAAAGGGATAAATTGGATTGCCTGTGAGGAAAAAAGTTCTCAAAAACCAGGGCGCCACGGAAATGAGAAATCCTATTGTCCAATAAACGGTCATCTTAGGAAATGCACTTTGCTCTTTCCTTATGAATCGGGTTACGTCAAATCCAACCAACAGAAGTGCCGAACAAAATACCGGAATCAATGCAGTAAGTTTATGTCCCACCGCCCCACCGCACAAAACCCCCGCAAGCAACAGCCATCTTTGTGATTCCTGAGGATTTGATGACTTGCTCTCAAAAGCCTCCACCAGCGCAAGATAATGCGCCAGAAGAAATAACCCCGTGGGGAAATCGTTCTTTACGGCGGTGGAAAACCAGGCAATCATCGGCGCAGAAACCAACAGAAGAACAGAAATCATTGCCGCCAAATTACTGGTATGCCGTTTCAAAAACCCCCACACCAACAACACGAGCGAGATCAAAAATCCCCAAATTAGCAATGCGGCGGCAACCTCGGATTTCAGAATCAACGACCACATGACCAGCATTTCCGTGTTCTGTGGAAAATAACTGTAGACCATGTAAGGATTCGCGATAATCTTCCCTTGCTGGAGGTACATGTTGGCAAGCGGCAGATGTATCTCATAAGTATCGGAATAGGTCTGCCACAAAGTGGACGTCGTTGACCAGGTCAAAAGCAGTATGCAAAGAAATATGAAAAGCACTTTTTCAGTCAGAGTGTATTCTGTTTTCCAAGATGCAATCTTTTCCCTGATGTTCGTCGGGAAGCCCTTTATATGTGGCAGTAAATGACGGTATGTAACAATGAAACCTAAACATCCCAGTCCCCCCATGACCAGACCGGTATAAGTGTTCAAAACTCCCGCAACGCCCAGGCATAGCCATAATGTGCTTGCAATCAAAGACCCCAGCATGTAATAAAAAGATACCCGCTCCACTGTGGTCAAGCGGTTGGTCAGATTTTGTGCCTGAACGCGAGATTTGAAAATGACATCATACGCGACTTTTCCAAACGAAAGGAAGAATAGGGACATCATAAGAAAGACCAAATAGCCGGTTAAAGTCCTCATGTAACCCATTGCATATCCGTTAAAGAACAGTCCCGCATTTTGCACAATATCCGCAAATTTGGGGAGCATGGTCGGGGAGAGGACATCTGCCGTCTCAGGTGAATTCAGCGCTGTCTTGAAGA
The DNA here is from genome assembly GCA_964359975.1 of uncultured Elusimicrobia bacterium. Lineage (GTDB taxonomy): Bacteria > Elusimicrobiota > Elusimicrobia > 2-02-FULL-39-32 > 2-02-FULL-39-32 > CAYHWZ01. The sequence goes on from CAYHWZ010000153.1 coordinate 3,825, forward strand.
TGTAAAACAAACATCCCAAAACTAGACAAATCACTAGAAAAAAACCGCGACTCGAAATAGGATCAGTAGGTAGGGCCGGCCCCCTCCTAAGCGCCTCCGCTGATGGTTTACTGATATTGCCTTTACCTTGTTTCACGATTTTTGCCTCATGCAAAGCTCCTCACGTCCGTGCGCGATATAATCAGATAAAAAAACTGAACCGCAAGTCTCCTTGCAATTCAGTCTTACACTTTTTACCAAAGCTTCTACCCTCATGGAAATCTCGGCAATCTCCTTGGATACGAATCTGCGCGAATACTTATTTATACTTAATACTGTGGTTTCCTGTCAATGAAGAAAACCTTAAGGAAACCTTAAGACTTCCTTAAGAAGTTCTCAGAGGGAAAACAACGTTGTAACCTGTTTTGAGATTTTTGAAGGGTCGTTGAACTGGCGGGTCTTCTTGCAGATTTTAGTCAGATCAGCAGTTTGAGCTCTTCCCCACGACAGGAATAAAGCCGGGAGTTCAACGGGTAAATAACGTGTACTGCGGATTGCAGTTGACGCCGGAACGTCACCGGGTAACGTTTGCACCTGAAACTGATGCTTACCCGTGGGTCATCCTAATCCAGATTCTGCTTTATGGCTGGGCTGGATTTCAAATTTTGCGCAGCTCATTGAGAAGAACGGAACAAGCGTGATTCACCAGTCCCCACATGTTTCACCATTCGGATACGGTCACTCAGAATAGCGCCGCATTGTAGACAGACTGTTTTTACATGGTGTAACTGTAGTCCTATTGGCGTTAGAGTTGTTTTCAAACACGTGCTCTGACACACCCGGCAGAAATGGCCAGACCTCCGTCTTTGCTCGTCCAACTCCAGTTCCTTGCATTCAAGGAAGCTCAAATCGTTGTTGCATTTCCAACAAAGCAGTCTTGTCCGCGACTCGTCATCCGAGGATAAACACTCAATTTTCTTGCGATTCGGGTTGAACCGACTGTAAACATGATCAATCGTAGCCATCCTGTCTCGCCATGCAGGAGTCATCTTATCACTGATATTGGCAATCGGCACGTTGAGGAGGATGGATACCATTTCCGGGAGTATGGTTTGCTCCTGACACATCCGGCAACGGTCGTCTTTCATCCAGAGGCGGGTTCTGCGCCGTCTTCGCCGGGCATTCTTGCTCCCCTTCCCCAACCCCGATACCAAAATCCAGGAAAGAGCATTGGACCCTCGCACCAATCCGGATATTTTCTGACATTCATGAGATGTTTCAATCATTTTTGGTTCCTCCTCGGTTTCCTGTCCTGACTTAACCATTAAGAAATGTCCACATCATTGATAATATCTTCGTGTGATAAACCGCTTACGGCGGCGCCAGACCGTAACAAAAGTGTGTGGGGGAGAAGAAATCTTCTCCCCCACGATGGCGCAGCCCACTGTTTCCGGGCCGTGCAAGTGCTTCGTTCCACCCGATAATGTCCGGGCAGTTTCTGCCTCCTTCTGGCCTTGCTACTTGCTTCACTTCACCAACCACCAAGCCCTGCAAGATTGAAAGAACCTTGCAGAGCCGTTTCATTCCGTAGCGTGCATTCTCGCCCCAGAACCTATCGTGCAGAATTACCCGCAATAGGCTCGTACCCCAACGCGCCATCAGGATCATCGCATTGGCTCGCCGCTTTCGGTCCCCCGGTTCGCCCTCCATTGGGCTTAACGGGATCAACCCTACTGTGCAGCTTCTGCTGTCCTCATCCCTTTCCGGTGAGGCACAGTCACAAGTTCCGACGGATCTTCTCATCAAGCATAGCCCCAACAACCGATACGTTCTGTCTCTGAGTTCTTGGCTTATCGAACACAGAGCTTGGACAGGCACTGCGATACTAAGCTCATGCCAGCAGAACTTCTCGGCCCTCTTGTTGGGATGCTCTAGCCCGGTTCTTTCGTCCTTTATTCGGGAGACTATAGCCTTAAGCTTCGTCCAGACCGTATTGAACAGGTCCGGCTTATTCATCAGGCTGACTCCGCAACCATCTGCGGAGCTGAGCTGGTACCCCTGAACTTCCAGGGGGATGCTCATCCCGTAGGCCACGACACCCTCTGCCTTTCCCACCGCAGGCGCGAGCCCGTGATGGGTGGAGGTAGCCGTCCCTGCCGCGAGGGCAGGGTCACGATCCGTCGACTTCTTGTCGTCAGTTACTTGCGGGCGTAACCAGTATGGCTGTCCGGTGGGATCTTGGACAGGCCCGCACTTGCGAGCGTAGAGGATACACTCGCTACGGAAAAGATGGGTGGTTGTGGGAGGAGTGGGGGCGGGGCAGGGTAATATCTTAGTGAGCCCCCACTCCTTGCGCTGTTCGTTGTGT
>CAYHWZ010000154.1:0-6163 GCA_964359975.1 uncultured Elusimicrobia bacterium
TGCCGCGCTCTTTTCAACTGTTACGTCCGTGTTCAGTGCATTTACGTTTCGGTGAAAAAGCAGAGTGGTCTTGACTTTCAGCGTTAGCCACCAGTCCGGGCTTTGGGATTGGGCAGTGTACTTTACCTTAATATGGTTGAAGACCATCTTGACGCCCGGCAGATTGGCCACAGTTTCCTGCGCCATTACTTTGTGCGAATCTTCGGAAACCGTGCCGGTCAGCATCACGGTCCCGTCTTTGGATTCCACAAAGATAGCATCGTCTTTCAGATAAGTTTTGAACACGTAGGAATTTTTTGCCGCTACTTCAATTCTTCTGTCCACTTTCAGGTCGATTTCCGTGGTCAGCGTACGTGCCGGACCGGCCAACATTGCCGTCAACAAAAACGCGAATAGAATTTTCATGACAGTCACCTCCACAGGTTCTGCAACTGCACCGTCCTATCTCTGAAACACCCGAACCCCCAATAGAGTTTACATGCGGCATTAATAACGGTAGCTCAAATTTATTCCTCCCCCTAGACGGGGGAGGGCAGGGTGGGGGTGAAAATAGAACTTTGAATTTCTAACTATCACCTTGCATTGACTCTGCGCGGCACAGGTAAACCAAACCCCGGTGTCGGATGTATTACAACCAGAAACGGACCTGATTGCCAAGTTCCAAGTGTCCGCCGGGAGGTAACGACAATGCTGAACAGAAATTCGAGATTGTTGTTGTCAGTCATAGGGACGCTGGCCGTGTCATACGCAAGTTTGTTTGCGGGAAATACAACAAGCAGTGAAGACGACCCTGTCCCGCTGCCGGTTCTGTATGCGGCCGCAACGGATTCAGCCGCTCCGTACGGCGCGAAAAGTTCCAGCAAGTCCGAGGAACTTTCCTTTAATAAGCTTGGTGTCCGGCCTTTTGTCGGCGCGTATTTCGGTTTCTTGGGCGGCAACGCTGAACTTAAGACCGGGATTACAGGCGGAGGGGAAATCGGCTTTGCGGGCGATCGGTTCATGACCTCAATTTCCATCGGACATTACAGCAAAAAAAATATGGGCGTGAGTCTGAGGAAAGGCGACGTCTCGCTCACTCCTGTGATGTTCAGCTTCTACGGCAAAATGCCCGTGGCTAAGGAGGGGGAACTGGACAAAATCTCATTCCGTGCCGGAGGCGGGTTCAGCTACATTTTTGTGGGACACAATCTGGACACACCGCAGGTCGGCGCCACCACTATCACAGAGGACATTGACAGCGGCACAGGTTTTCATGTGGGAGGCGGACTGGACTACTGGATTTTTAAAAATGTAACGCTGAGCCAGGAGGTGCTGTACCTGTTCTATCAGCCGGACGTCACCACGACATTCACAACGGGTACTACAGTGACACGCACCCAGTCGGTAGTCCGCCTGGACACGGCGTTGGTACTGCTCAAACTGAAATATCATTTCTGACCGGACACTTTGCCCGGCCCCGTCTGTCGGCGGAACGGGGCCGAAAATCACAAGCCGTGAATACTTAAAAGAACACCCGCCCTCCAAAGGGGGGAGGGCACTAAAAACTCTTTCCTCCCCCTAGCCTGCCCGCCGAAGAGGAGGGAAGGGGGAGGATGAAGGTGGGGGTGAAAATAGTCAGCTTTTCCAAGATCTAACCTGTACTCTATCACGACCGCACTCTACTGCTGCCGTTCCAAAACTTCCTGTTCCTTGATTGAAATACTCAGTTCGTCAAAAACATTCTTGGCAAAATCTTTGGGCCGTATGTTTTGGAGCAGCGTACCGTATTCATATACCTTTTCGGATCCATAATCAACGAACCGGTACACCTGCGTCCCAATCCCTTTCCAGTCTTCCCACGAGTTCCACGCGTGAACAGTGATGTCCATATCCGCATACTTGCTTTGCCCCGCGTGCAGCACTTGTCCCGGGTGGTCAATAAACTCAATTTTCTCTTCCTCTGTGATATTGTATCTGCTGCGCAGCTTTTGGATATATTTGCGGTCGGCTCGGTTCAAAGCGCCGATTATCATGATTTTTGATTCCCATTTACCAGTGTATTTCGCCTGACGCTCGTTGATGTTGTAGAACTGCGACAGGAACGTGCCTATCCTGTGCTCACGGTCTTTGACATCCACATTATGCAAATCCAGCGCCTGAACATTGGTCTTGGGAATCTGCACCCCCATTGAGCCGGCAATCTGACGTATCCTGCCGAGAAAAGCCGTCTTACGGTTCAGTTCATCCTTCCCGACCGCCTGATTGAAAAACTTTTTCACAGTATCTGTCAGCTCGTCCTGAATCGCGTCGATAGTTGCAAGCGGATTTTTTGCAAGCTCCAAAAAATTCTCTGCAATATCCCTTATCCCGTCGTTCTTTGAAATCAATTCCGCCAGAGCCAATACTGCGGACAGAGTCATCACTTCTTTCCGGCGCGCCAAATCACTCAATACGCCGGATTCTACGCTGCCCAACACTTGAATCGTATCGCCGTCCAGTTTCAGTCGCACCTGCCCCTTCTCGTCAAAGGTAAACGACCGCACCTGCTGTTCACTGTTCAAGGGAAAAGCAAACGGAAACTTTATCCATTGTTCATCAGCGACTTTGATTTCATTGCCGACGGTGGAACGGGCATTTTTCAGCAGGGCGTTCTGATAGTCACTCGTAAAAGTTTCCCAATCAATGTTATTGCCCGCGGACAGATTCTTGGACAGCGGCAGAATGGACGCCGGTAAAAATTGCGCCAACCCGTCAAGCATCAGCCGCATATGAAAAACTTTGGTGTTGTCAGCCGCACGTTTTTCCTTTTCCAGCGCCAGCCGCAGCTTTTTCAGATTTTCGTAAGTCGCCCAGTAATAGGTTGCTCCAGCTTCACGCATCGACGTGACGGCATTGCGGGACCAGCTGGCAACGTTATTGCCTGTTATGGGGTCGAACTTGGCCACCTCTTCGGCAAACTGGTTAATATTATCGAGCAGCAATTCCATTTCCCCGCTCGACGGATAAACATTTGGATTCCTAACTATCCAGTCCAGACTGGTCATGACGTCGCTGAAAGTTGATTTCAGTTTTTTGTTATCAACACTGTTTACCAGTTCGGCTATTTGCTTTGCTTCATTATGCGCACTCAGAAAGGGGTTGGTCAAAGCGTCTGTCTTCTGCGCAGACTGAGATTTAACCTCCAGTTTCTGGTCCGTTGTCTCCCCATCATAATTATCATATTTGTGCTCATAGTCAGGCAGCTCTTGGGACTCCTCCTGCTTCTTCTCTTCTTCCTGCTTTACTTCCTGCTGCTCCGGCATGGGGACATTTTTAATTCTTGCCAGATGCTCTGAGATGTTATTCGAAAACGATTCGTAAGAGTCTTTCAATTCCTGCGTGATTTGTCCCTGCCCTTTGTCAAGCAGTCCTGTATCAGCTAACCGCGTTATCTTTTCCGCTTCTGCAATGATGCCGGAAAGTGTGGCCTGTTTCCCGGACATCACAGGATGATGGTAACGTGACAACGCATGTATCTGGTAATTCATCATATCACCGAAAATTGTCTGGTCTATTGATTCCTGCCCGTTCATCAGTCCCAACGATAGTTCGATTCTGTTTTCAATCACCGATGCGCTGGCCCTGTCCTGCTCGGATATGTTCGGGTCCTTGGATTCTCTGACTTCGCGTACAAGCCGTGCCGTTTTCTTGGCCAGCAAAATGAACTTGTCGCGGGATTGCCGTATCTCTGATTCATCCTTTGAGTCCTGCATTCTGCGCCATAACTGGTCAAGCGCCTGCGAATACAGCAGTGACGCTGCTATTGCAGCACGGCTTGCCGCGGTCATGTCCCTTTGCACAGCTCCTGCCTGTTTCAGCATATCGTACACGTGGAGTTTTCCGTCAGGCGTGCGTGTGACTATCGTGTTGTCGACTGCATAAAGAAAATCGCCAAGGCCGCGTGGTAACCGGAAATGTCCGTTTTCTGTTATCAATTCCGATGCGGTTTTTCTGTGTAAGTATCCGTTTTGATTTAGGGTATCCTCCGCAGTTATAGAAGCTGCGGGAACATAAGTATACTTATTATTTTCAGAATCCCAATCAGCAATGGTCAGAAAGTTGGTAATGTCACTAAGCATGATTCTTCGGCTGCCGGTTAAAGGAACCACTTGAGCTATATTGTGTTCAATCTCCAGCGTCAGGACAGCCGGTTTAGCTCCGGCGGCTCCGTACCTGTAGATTTGAAGACGTTTGAGTTGACTCGCGTTGGTGATAAGCACGTCCACATATCCTCCCGGACGTTCCAATACACCGCGCACCTTGAAATCAGCCAATCCCCCAGTGTCATCTTTCTGTTCCGGCAGTTCCAGTTTGTCAAACCCGCCCTTGCCATTATGCCGGAATATAATTGTATTCCACGCGTTAATTCTAACTCCAATGATAGAATCCGTCTTAAAATCTCGAAGCCGTTCTATTTTTTGGTCTCCAATCAGTCCCAGGTCCAAAGGTATCGGTTCGGTGAATGTTCTCTTGTCCGGCGACAGCGGATAGACAGTCAGTTCATTATCTTTACTAAGCAGAATGAAATCATTGAATAGATCAAGATCGTTGAACATTCTCATATCAAATGGAATCTCAATCGGTGTGTACCCGTCCCCCATTCCCGGGACATCATTTCTCAGGACCCGCAGTTTTTCACCCGAAATGTCGGCTATCATCTTCATGTCTTTGCTTATTAAAAGTTTGGTCCCAGCATACATTTTGCTTGCCCCGTTCCTGGAAAGTCTGTATACAATCGCGCGGTCTTCACTTCTTGTATAGAGACTCTTGCCGTCAGGGGACAACTCGGCAATTTTTCCCTCTACAGCGATATTTTCCCGTTCAGCAAGATTGAGCGCCGGCGGGTTGGGCACTCTTCGCTGCCCAATAAAGTTAAAAACGGCATGCACCGCAACGGGTCCCCAAAGATATACTTTTGCATGAGTCATCAAGTCCGCAAGACCCTCTTGCCTGTACGGTATCGGATCTCTGATGAACAGCCACTTATTGCCATCGTAGAATTTCTGCTCCGCACCTCTCCTTGCAATCTCATATTTTGTTTTCCCGTCCTCAGACACATAAACTGTACGTGTGTACCCATCCTTATCCACCCCGGCATCTGTCTGTCTAAACCCTTTTGTCAATTCATCAACTCGTTCTTGTGAGACTGATTCATTGTTAAATCTTGTAGTGTCTAAGTCGGAGTTATGGAGGTCGTAGAGGAGATATGGGAGAGTAAGCGCAAAAATCACAGCTACATTTACCCCAAACGCAATAGTTTGCGCCGAGATATATTGGCCATCAATATAGTCATTTTTATACGCCCAGCCGTCAACGATGCCATGAAGGACAATCAATATCCAAATGCCAACCAAGATTCCGTAAATAAGACTAACGGGAAGAAATGTGGACACTGCAAAGATTAGGAATGTTTCCGCCGCGCCGCCTGCAGCCGCCACCAGCGGCGCTGCGTACGACAAACCCTTTGCAAATCGAAAGTGTCCTGCGTCCGTCGCCCACTTTATTAGTCCCTCAATCACCGGCGACAAAAAGAACGCGGTCCCGCGAGTGTAATTTGTGATGCCGGTGGTGGTATCGGCACTGTCCTGTTTCGTCTCCGGTTCTGATTCTTTTTGGGGTTCCTTTTGAGTTGATTTTTGTTCATTCTTAGCTTCCGGAGAATTGTTTGCAGGAGTTATCCCAACCAATGTGACGCGCTCGCCATTCAGAGTAGACTGAGTCAACTGAATTGCTATGTGCGGCATACTGGTGAAGGAATTGGCTGTGCCTTGCTGGAGGCGCATCATCCCCATGGCCGCCTTGAGCGATTCATTGACCCTGTTGTCCGCCTTCGCCACCTGCAGGCTCTCCACCGGTTCATTAACCGGCGCAAACTCCATCTTGAACCATGTTTTGCATTTCGTGCCCTGATACGAAGCCATCACGGAGATATTTTTCCCGTTCTGCACCGGCGGATATAGCACCAGCCGCTTTTCCAGCGCTTCAATCAAATCTTTCAGCAGTTTGCGGTACGCCGGAGTGACGGATTTATCATCCATCATGATTCTTAGATTCTGCAGATACTCTTTGCGGATGGTTTCAGCGTCCAAAGGCAGCACTTCTTTCACATCCGCACGGGCTTTGTCAGCAGGCGCAGTCAGTTTGG
>CAYHWZ010000155.1:0-6163 GCA_964359975.1 uncultured Elusimicrobia bacterium
GCCGCAGGTATGCTGGCTGCTCAGGTCGAGTCGGAAACAGATTCGCCGCTGGTCAATCTTTTAATCAAGAGCAGGGACATGTTCGCAGATTTATCAGCGGAACTAAAAGAAGTCAGCGGTGTGGATATAGAATATTCCAGGAGCGGTATACTGGCGCTGGCAACGGACGCGCAAGAATCTACCAAACTGAAAGAGCGGCTCGCCTGGCAAAAACAGAAAGGGTACGCATGTCAGTGGCTGGAACCACCGGATATAAACAAAAAGTTTCCGTTTCTGAGCGCGGGCAAAGACGGCGGACTCTGGTCGGAAAATGATGGTCAGGTATCATCCAGTCGGCTGGCCATGGCGTTTGCCGAAGGAGCAAAAAAGCTCGGCGCGCATTTTTATGAAAATGAAGGTGTTGGATATGTGGAGCTTGAACAACCTCGTCTCAAAACATTGCGGACAAACCGTTCGCAGTTTTTTGCAGACCGGTTTATTTTTGCCGCAGGTTCCTGGACCGGAAAACTGTCGGGGCAGAAAGTTCCGGCCGGGCCGGTGAAAGGACAGATACTTATTTACGAACTTCCGGAAAAATGGCGGAACGCGTTCAGATGGCGGTCCCCGATTTTTCTCAGCGCGCTGCCGAAACATATTGGCGGGCGCTGTTACTTTACACCCAAAATGGACGGACATTTGTTCGTAGGTGCATCCGCGCAGGAGCTGGATTTTGATAAGACTGAAAGCGAGGAAGTTACGCTGGCCATTGCGTCTGAAGCGGAAAAATATTTTCCGGAACTTTCCGCGTTTCCGTTCAAGGGTACCTGGGTCGGACTGCGCCCTGCTTTGCCTGACAGAATGCCTGCGCTGGGACTTGTGCCGGGATGTGAAAATGTTTATGTCGCCGCAGGTCACTTCAGAAACGGTGTGCTGCTCTCGCCTGTAACAGGACAACTTTTAGCCGAACTGATTCTGAACGGAAAAACCTCGGTGGATTTGAAACCATTTTCGCCCGCAAGATTTTCCGCACGCGCTTGAAACAGCCGATATTCGACGACAGCTACTGGATGGAAAAAGCGCTGGACCAGGCGCGCGCTGCGCGTAAGCTGGGCGAAGTGCCGGTAGGAGCTGTGGCAGTGCTGGATGGCCTTCTGGTTGCTGCAGGACACAACCTTTCCATAAAAAACAGCGACCCGGCGGCGCACGCGGAAATCGTATGCCTTCGCCGGGCAGCGCGCAGATTGAAAAATTACCGGTTGACTGGTATAATCATATATATAACAGTAGAACCCTGCGTCATGTGCGCCGGAGCCATGGTCTGGTCCCGGGTGAAAAAAGCGGTGTACGGGTGCGCGGACGCAAAAGCCGGTGCCTGCGGTTCAGTCCTCAACATCCCCGCGGAACGCAAGTTGAACCACCGATTTGAGACGGAAGGCGGAGTGCGGGCCGAAGAATGCCGCAAACTCTTGCAGGATTTTTTTAGACGAAAGCGCAAATAGATGTACTATGTGTACGTGTTACAGAGCCGCAAAGACGGGAATATTTATATTGGGTCCACTTCGAATCTTAAGAAGAGATTTGAGGTTCATAATGCAGGCGGAGTTGAATCTACTAAATTGAGAAGACCGCTTGTTCTTATCTTCTATGAAGCATTTAGAAGCAAGACGGATGCGCTGGTTGATGAAAAGTTTTTTAAGTCAGGATATGGCAGAGAAGTGCTAAGAGGCAAGATAAAAAATTCTTTATGATGGCCCGCCTCTACGGCGGACTGCCTCACCGACAGGCAAGGGCTTGCCTGCCGATGAGGCAGGGGGTGACCAGGTCTCGACAGAGACTTTTGTTCATCCCGGTTGCAGGCCGGAGTTGGTCGAAGGCTCCGCAAAAATTCGACCAAAACAACAAGCCAACGAACAATTGGCCCTTGCTGCCTAATAACAGGCAGTAACGTTCGCCTCATGACACCTGCTATTGAGGGTCGAACGTCGACAGCAGGTCCGTCCAGCGCTGCCTGTCTTGCCGGCGCAGGATCAAAAAACAGCGGGACTGGCATGGCGGCGGTTCTGTTTAGAGACAGCCGTTATGCGAGAGCGATTCTAAACTAAGCCTGTAGTGACCGGATGTGCGAGTCTTTGGACGCGGGTTCGATTCCCGCCACCTCCACCATTTTAGCAAGTCGCTTTGATGTTCAGTCTTTTCAAGAAAAAGAAAAAAACCATACTTGTCACCGACGACGACGATTATACCGCGTCGCTGCTCATCATGTTTTTGCAGGGAAAAGGATTCGAACTTTACCGCGCCAAAGACGGCAAAGAAGGCGTTGAAACTGCGCGCAAACTTCTGCCTGACCTAGTGCTGATGGACATTACCATGCCGAGAATGAACGGGTTCGACGCGTTGCAGATTATCAAGTCCACGCCGGAGACCGGCAAAATCCCTGTTATCATGTGCAGCGACCACAGCCAGATAGGCGACGTGGAAAAATGCAATGAACGCGGCGCGTCAGGTTATATTCTCAAGCCGTTCGAATTGGAGAGGGTGTTTGAGAAGGTTAAGGCGGTGTTGGGCAACAAATAGTGGAAAGTGAATGATGAAGGTTGATGCGGTCAGGCATTGAAAAGCGGGAGAGTGAAACTAAAAGTCGCGCCTTTTCCCAGCCCGTCGCTCATCACTTTGATTTCACCTTTGTGAGACTGCACGATTTCTTTTGATATAAAAAGTCCGAGACCCATTCCCTTGCCGCGGCTCGCCGAAGTGTCCAGCTGGTAATACTGCTCGAAAATCCGCGCCTGACTTTCCTTCGGAATACCTTCCCCGTTGTCTGCAACTTCCGTCACAATGCAGTTGGTGTCTTTTATTACGCGCACTTCGACTTTGCCGCCCTGCAGGGTATGTTTGAACGCGTTTGAAATCAGGTTGGTCAAGAGCTGGTTGAGACGGTTGGAATCGCCGAGGACCATGAGCGGTTCGTCGGGCGCGGTGCAGGTGAACGTCAGTTTGCGCACTGCTGCCATGGGGACAAAAGCTTCGCATGCATTTTTGCAGAATACGGAATAGTCCATGGGAATTTCCGCCACTTTCAGTTTGCCGGCTTCGATGCCTGCCATGTCCATAAGATTGGAAATCAGGAAAATCATCTGCTGGATGGAATCTTTCAGCACTCGGAAACTGCGGTCCCGTTTTTCTTTGGGAAGGTTGGGATTATTTTCCAGCAGGTCGCAGTAACCCTGGATGGCGCTCAAAGGCGAGCGCAGGTCGTGGCTGACGATGGAGAGAAATTTGTTTTTCATTTCGTTCAGACGGGCGAGACTGGCGTTGGCGGCTTTCAGATAAAGGAGCAGGTCCTGATTCTCGTCGGTCAGGTTCCGTTTTTTTGTGGCGTTGCGCACGCTTTGCAGCAGGTAGGCCTTGTCAATGGGTTTGGCGAGAAAGTCTTGGATGCCTTTTTCCATCAGGGTCATGGCGAGTTCCATAGTGGGGTAGGCAGTCATTAGTATAACGGCAAGATGCGGGTCGATTTTTCTGAGTTCGTCCGCGAGTTCAACGCCGTCGCGTTCGCCGAGACGGATATCAATGAGCGCGATGGTCGGTTTGTATCTGGCAAATTCCTCGAGGGCGGATTCGTAGCTGTCGGTCAGGCGGACTTCAAACTGGAACATTTCCAGTGTGTCCTGCAACATTTGACCAATGGACGTTTCATCGTCAATAACCAGTATCTTTGGACTGGTTTTTGTGCGGGGCAGAGACATTCCAAAACCAATTGAGTTCATGACCCTATAGTATAGCGTAAGCCCGGCGTCAAATCAATGGTTGTGCCGTGCCGGCGCAAGTGGAAACTTCGGGCGAAATTAGTTATAATCTACCGTCAGACCTGTTGAAGATTCCCGGGTAGCTCAATGGTGGAGCATCCCGCTGTTAATCGGAATCGACCAACTTTCCAAAACCCTTAAAGATGTCGGATTATCGATAATTACCGTCGATAACCGGCATTTTTCTATTTCTCCCCAGTTATCCCCAGTATGCCTGAATTAGCCCCAGTATGGACACCAAAACGGACACCTCAAATGTTGGGACACCGCCTTCTGAAACGCGCTATAGGTATGTGTAGTGATACTTATAAGGGGGGCGATCGCATGGATAAAGTGAGTAAGGCATCGGTTGATTATTGGTCTCTAAAATATGGGCGCGAGCTTTCAAAACAAGATGTTTTTGAAATCGAACAGAATCTTTTAGGTTATGTAAAATGGCTCATTAAAATGGATGAAAAGCTTAAAAAGCAGCAACACAAAACCAAAAAGGAGGAGTGCAATGAACAAAAATAAAAAGAAAATATCTGCAGCGTATATACGGTGCAGTCAAAAACAGAGACGGAATGGTGGTGAGGATAGTGTGCGGGATTTGCGTGAACAGCAAAAAATACTGACAAAATGGTTTAGAAAATTGGGGTACAAAGGAAAACTGGTCGCTTTTCACGACAACTGGTCCAGTGTGTCGCGATCATGAACACGATAACCGCTCAAACTCAGCAAATCTGCAAAGATACTTTAGCAGAAACGACATGGCCGGAAAGCTGGGACGAAATAACCCCAATCTACGAGAGCTATATCGGGGAAAGGGAATTTTATCCCACGGGACTGTGCACAATGCGCACGACGTATTCGGCGATAATTGCAAAACTCCCTTCTGATCCGCGATCGGTCACGCTTGAGCAGTTGCTTAAAGTCAGGGCAGGTCTAAACAGACACCTGAAGGTTGTGTTGACCCATTTGCGGCTGCTCTTGGCAGGCTTGGGTGTTTGGCCAACGGAATGGGTGCTTTTAACAACTGAGCAGTCTACAATAAAACGATGTCTTCCGACTGATTGGCAGATATTCCTGGACGATTTCGGAACATATCTGAAAAAGGAGGGGGTTACGACCGACGGAATATTCAAATGGCGGAAGTGGGTCACTACGTTTATATGGTGGTATCATTTTTTGCCCGATGGTGAACTGGACGGTGAGGCGCTCAAAAAGAACTGGGGCGAATTCGCAGACTTCCTGGATAAGTCTGACCATGATGACGACAAGTACAATCGGAAATCATATCAGAGAGCTTTTGCGATCTTCTGGAACTTCGCGATACTGCGAGGACGCTTAAAAGCTGAGCCTCTGCCTGTTGAGCGGGTCGCTACAACATTCTGGAGCCAGATTCATGAACCGCTTCGCGTATCATTACACCGAAGATTTCCTCTCTCAGGAGGAATCAGGAGTGAACATGAGAATTGGTTGTATACATTGAAGTATGTCCTGGGGCTTTTGGGGTTTTCCATCTACAGACCTGAAACAGGATTTGAAGTGACTGAACCGGACCTTGAGCGGGTGAGGGAGAAACTTATCCATGAAAAGTTCCTTCCAGAAACAGCGGAGCGAGTTCTATCAGAAATTATGAGCATAAACCAAGAAATGAAATGAAAGGAGAACTTTCCAATGAGAGATAAAAATGTTGCGTATGTGCGAGTGAGTACGCCACAACCTAAACAAGGGACTGTTGGCAGTCAAAATGGAGCTTCCGAACGAAGAAGAGATCAAGGAGAGAGCATTCCCAAACAAATAGAAATTCTTACAGCATGGTTTAAGGAACTTAAATTCGCAGGTGAGCTGATATTCTTTATAGATGATGGATCAGGGAAAAGGGAAGACCGCGAAGACTTGCTTGCTTTGATTGATCTCATATACAAGAATGAAGTTCAGCGTCTTTTTTACTACGACGATAGCAGACAAGCTCGGAATAGCCGTCTGACACAGCGTTTGTTCTGGCATTGCGATCAACATCGAACAGAAATCTGGCCATATAATTTTAGGAGAAAAGTGGATATGAGGAATGAGGCAGACAGAATTGCTCTTTACACAATGGGAATGATAAATGAAATGTTTCTCCATAATTTGAGACGCGATGTCACCATAGGAACCAACCGATTAAGGGAAAAAGGGTGTTGGATGAACATACCGCCCTACGGCTATAAGCGCGGACCTGATAAACATCTGATCCCAGTGCCGGAAGAAATTGAAGTAGTGCAAAGAATTTGGAGAGAAATCCGGCAGTATGGAATGAACAGTATTGCAAAGCGATTGGAAGCTGACCGAATTGCTGGAAAGGCAGCGCCGTGGAAGAGTTCGCTGAGAAGACTCAGTGGTCCGCAGCCTTG
>CAYHWZ010000156.1:0-6143 GCA_964359975.1 uncultured Elusimicrobia bacterium
CGCTTTCGTTAAATTTGAACAGCTTTACTTTCAGTGATGACTATTTTCACAGGCTGGTCCATCTTTGAATTCGGCAGCCGTCCTGCAAGGGTTTTATTATAGCATAAACCCGCGCTGAGTATTTTCCGACGGGAAGCAAGCCAACGGTCATAGTAGCCCTTGCCGTATCCGAGACGGTACCCGCGCGGGTCAAAAGCCACGCCGGGCACCAGCACGACATCCACTTTCCCGGCGGGGACGACTGATGCGCTGCGGGACGGTTCCAGTATACCGTAGGCGCCTGGACGGCAATTCCGCAGGCCGCGGCTCAGCAATCTGAATTCGATTTTCCCGTTGGGCAGAACTCTCGGCGCCGCGGATTTTATTTTCCGGCGGGCCAGCCGTGCTATTATCGATCTTGTATTCACTTCCGAGCGCGCGGAAATGTAAACTGCAATCAGCTTAATGCCTTCCAGCGAATCCAGCCAGTCAAAAAAATGGCGGGTGATTTTGCGGCTTGCGCGCCGGCGGTAAGAAAGCGGCAGACGGTTTCTCAGCTCCAGATATTTTCTGCGCAGGACAGACTTTGAGGTCACAGTTTTGGTTTGGTTTTGGACGCGGCGCGCCACCGCTCCAGACGTTCTTTGATTTTTTTCTCTTCCCCTTCGTCGGACGGTTGGTAGAATGTTTTCGGGTCGGGCATATATTGCTGGGCAGTCCAGTGACCGGGAAAATCGTGCGGGTAGAGATAACCTTTGCCATGTCCGCGCGATTCGCGGTCCGCGGTTGAATCGCGCAGATGCAGCGGAACCGGGCGGGGTTTGCCTTTTTGCACTTCGGATATCGCATTATCCACGGCAAGGTAGGCGGCGTTTGATTTCGGCGCGCAGGAAACGTAGATGGCGGCTTGGGCAAGCGGGATGCGCGCTTCGGGCAGACCGACATATTCCACTGCCTGGCACGCGGCGGCGCAGATAACCAGAGCGCGGGGGTCTGCGTTGCCCACATCTTCGCTGGCGCAGATAAGAATACGGCGCGCAATAAAACGCGGGTCGTCGCCGGCTTCGAGCATTTTGGACATCCAGTAGACTGCGGCGTCCGGGTCACTGCCACGCATGGACTTGATGAAAGCGGAAATGGTGTCGTAGTGTTCGTCGCCGCTTTTGTCATAGAGCAGGGCACGTTTCTGCACGGACTCTTCAGCCACTTTCAGATTGTAACGAACAGTGCCAGAAGAGTCGGGCGGCGAACTGCATGCTCCGATTTCCAATGCGTTCAGGAGCCGTCTGGCGTCGCCTGCGGACATTTCTATCAGGTGTTTCCTCGCATCGGGTTCAAGGTCAATGGACATTTTGCCCAGACCGTTTTCCTTGTCCTTCAGCGCGCGGTCCAGCACTTGTTCCAAATGTTCATTTTTCAGAGACAGAAATTCAAAACAGTGCGAACGCGAACGCAGAGCGCCGTTAACGTAAAAAAACGGATTTTCAGTGGTGATACCAATAAGCGTGATGGTGCCTGCTTCCACGTGCGGAAGCAATGCGTCCTGCTGTGACTTGTTGAAATGGTGAATTTCGTCCACAAGGAGGATAGTGCGCCGGCCTTTGGATTCGAGACGGTATTTGGCCATATCGATTTCTTTGCGCAGGTCGGCGACACCTGCGGTGACAGCGTTCATTTCCGTAAAATGCGACTGAGTTTTGAGCGCTATGAGACGGGCGAGAGCGCTTTTACCGGTGCCAGGCGGCCCGTAGAATATAGCAGAACCCAGACGGTCAGTTTCCACAGCTCGGCGCAGCAGTTTGCCCGGGGCAAGGATATGTTCCTGACCGGCAAAATCTTCAAAAGTTTTGGGTGAGAGACGGACGGCAAGAGGCGCGGATTCGGCGGCGCTCTTTGCAGGAGCGTTATGTGAGAACAGGTCCAATCGCGAACTCAGTCAACCCGAATTTTCCAGCTGGGACGCGGCATTCGACGGAGAATATCCCTGTTTTTCCTTCACAAAAAAGTTCGCACATGCCCACCGGCATGCTTGAACTTTTTTGCATCGTAAAAACCGGCATCTTCTCCGTCTCTGTGCTCACGCCCAACTGGAAAGTTCGGGTCAAAAAGCTGACCTTCGCTTTTGGCCGCAACTTCCTCGCGGTGTTCTTTCTTAACTGTAAGCATTTCATCAAGCATACCGATAAGTTCGTCGTGCTTCTTGTCAAACGACTGTGAGGAGTGCGACTTTTTTTCGCGTTCGCGGAAAAGTTCATCGGTAATATTAAGCGCGGCCAGCACAGCAAGTTTCATACTGGAAATCACGTTGGTCTTCTGCTCGATTTCCTTCATGTGCTGTTCAACATACTGCGCGAGCGAATGATAGTAGAGCGCGTCGGTCGGGTTACCGACGATTTCATAGGTCTGACCTTTAATCTGAATGGGAATTTTATCTTCAATCATGCGGGGCGCCTCCTTGCAGTTGAACTACACATTCATTTTTTTGAGACGGGCGAGAAGCTTTTCACATTTATGCTTGATGGCGGTGCGTTCTTCGCGGGAGCGGTCCAGCTCGACCATCAGTTTGCGCACCTGCTGATTTTCCGAGTGGAGAAGGTCCATTTCCTTTTCCTGCTTTTTGCATTGTTCGGAGAGACGTTCATTTTTTTCAAGAAGCTGTTTTATCCGTTTACCGGCTTCTCTTATTTTTTGTTCGAGGAGTTCTATTCGGTCCACGCCATCTCACCGTTTTTATTCTACCATATTTAACTGAAACCGGCACAGATATTTGTGTGCGTCAGACATTTATTTCCTGCGCATTTCCGCTTTGAATTTTAACTGGAGGTCATCCGCGATTTTATCGCGCAAAGTGTTGGCTTCCTGGTCCTCCAAAGTTTTGGACGGATGCCGGAACGTGCAGGTAAAGGCAAAACTTTTCATATCCGGGTTGGACGGTTCCCTGTACAAATCGAACAGCCGGACAGACTCAAGCAATTCACCGCCGGTTTCGCGGACTGCAGACTCGATTTTACCCCACGGGATATCGGACGCGACCCATACAGCGCAATCTCTCTCTATCGAGGGCGTGCGCAGAACAGGGTGCAGTTTCTTACCACCGGAAATCGAACGGCACAGACCCGCAATATCCAATTCAAAAAACACCAGAGTGTCCGGCAAGTCCAGCGGTTTGGCTGCAAGCGGGTGAATAAGCCCGAAGAATCCGACGGACTGTCCCGACGCATTAGTCATACTGAGACAAAAGTTGGGATGAAAGATATCTTCCGTGCATGATGTGAACGCAAGGTCCCTGGCGCCTGTCCGGGCCTGAATCTGTTTGACCACTTCCATCATCCAATAAAAGTCCAGAGCACGGCCCTTATTCTTGTCCTGCCAGGTGTCAGAATGGCTGCTGCCGCAGGCGACGCCGGCCAGTTTCATTGACTCTGAAACCGCGCCGTTTGACCGATGAAAGGCAGTCCCGATTTCAAAAAGCCGGACATCTGATTTCTTATAAGAAAGATTGGTACGCACATTTCGCAGCAGTTCCGGCAGGAGACTGGGCCGGAGCAGTGACTGGTCCTCAGAAAGCGGATTGTCCACCTCCACAAACGGTCCGTGCGATTTAAAGAGTTCAGCTGACTTTTGCGGGATAAGACCATAGTTTATGCTCTCGCAGAACCCTAACGCAGTCAGAATCTGGCGGACTTTTTCCTTGACCGCAGACTGCGGTTCAACTGTACGCCTGACAGGCAATTGAACCCATGTACCCGACGGAGGTGTGTTATCGTATCCCCTGACGCGGGCGATTTCCTCGACAAAATCTTCAACTATCTCCAGATCCAGACGCCATTCCGGCGCGCGCACAGTCAGGGTATCGGCGCCGGATCCTTTTACCGGCACACCCGTTTTCGTCAACGATTCACTGATTTCAGAAAGTTGGACCGGTTCGCCCAGAATTTTGCTGACAGACTTGCCGGACAAAAGCACATCCCCTGAACCGCCGGACAGATTGCCGGCGGCACCATAAGCGCACTCATTGGCGCCGGAACTTTTGACTATAAAATCCGCTGCCAGCGAACTTCCGGTCCTCGCGCTCCACCTGCTGACGCCACGCTCAAAACGATAGGATGACTCTGAACTCAAATTAAGTTTTGTCCGTGCACGGCGAACAAGAGCCCGGTCGAAAACTGCGCTTTCCAACAGAACATTGCGCGTAACCGCAGTCACTGCGCTTGCCTCGCCCCCCATCACACCGGCAATAGCAACGGGATTTTTTGCATCGGCGATAATGAGTTCGTCCGGCGACAGAGAATATGTTTTACCATCCAGCGCGAGGATTTTTTCCCCTGCCTTTGCGCGGCGGACAACGATACATCCGCCTTCAAGTTTATCTGCATCGAAGACATGAAGCGGCTGGCCCAGTTCCAGCAGGACAAAATTGGTGATATCCACCAGATTATTGATGGAACGGATACCGCACCGGGAAAGCACTGTTTTCATCCGGGGAAGACTTTCGCCCACAGAAAAATTTTCAAATTTGCGCGCGATGTAAAGCGGACAATCTTTTGCATTTTCAACCGACACGGAATATCCGCCCAATTTTGGCGCAGGTTCCGCCTCTCTTTGCGGCAGAGGAAAATTCAATATGGCGGCAATTTCGCGCGCCAGACCGATGACAGACAGTGCGTCCGGGCGGTTGGGAGTGATTTCCATGTCAAGAATAGTGTCCTGTAGCCAGCAGAAATCATCGGCAGACTGGCCGGGCAGAGTGTTTTCCGGCAGGATCCATATTCCGGAATGGTCCTCGCCGATTCCAAGTTCTTTTACCGAGCAGAGCATACCGGGCGATACAACACCGCGGATTTCGGCTTCGCTCACCTTCTTGCCGCCGGCAATGACCGAGCCGACCTTTGCCCAGAGCACGCACTGACCTGCGGCCACATTGGGCGCGCCGCACACCACATCCAGAGTCTCTTTACCGTCGGAAACTTTAACAATGCGCAGACGGTCGGCTTTGGGATGAGGTTTGGTTTCGTGCACAATTGCAGTGACTACTCCGGGACATCCGTCGAACCGTTCAATCGCGGCGCATTCAAATCCGCGCAGTAAAAGCTGGTCTGCGAGCGATTCCGGACTGACAGTAATTTTGCTGCCGAGGATTTCTTCAGTCCACTTCAGGGAAAGTTTCATTGCGTGCTCATCACGGAAATTGAGTTAAGAAATCCAGATGATTCTCATAGAAAAGCCGCATATCGGAAATACCGTACCGGACCATCGCAATCCGTTCCACCCCCATACCAAAGGCGAATCCCGTGACTTCCGACGGATCGTACCCCACGGCTTTGAACACGTTGGGATGCACCATACCCGCGCCGAGCATTTCAATCCATCCGCTGCCTTTACAGACAGGGCAGGACTGGTTCTGCTTTGAACAGATGGTGCAGGAAATGTCCACTTCCGCGCCCGGCTCAACGAAGGGAAAGTACGACGGACGGAACCGCGTGCGCACATTTTCCCCGAAAAATGTCTGATTGAACATGGCCAGCGTCCCCTTCAGATCGGCGAAAGAAATGTTCTTGTCCACGACAAGCCCTTCCACCTGGTGAAACACCGATGAATGAGTGGCATCCACAGCTTCGTGACGATAAACTTTGCCCGGAGCAATGATGCGTACCGGCGGCTTTTGCCCCTTCATCACACGGATTTGCACCGGAGACGTATGCGTGCGCATAAGCAGTTTGGACGACCCGGCTGAACCGCCTGCCACGTAAAACGTGTCGTGCATATCCCGCGCAGGATGATCCATGGGAATGTTCAGAGCATTGAAATTGTGATCATCGGATTCGACTTCGGGACCTTCTGCCACATCAAATCCCATGCGTGCGAAAATATCCGTGATTTCCTTTAAAACCTGCGTGATGGGGTGCAGACGTCCGATGGAAACCGGCGTAGACGGCAGAGTCCAGTCAGTTTTTTCATTTAGCGACTGGCCGAATAGTTCACGTTCCAGTTGAATCTGTTTGTCGTTTAGAGCGGACTCGATGCGGAGTTTCAGTTCATTAATTTCTTTGCCCCGGGCTTTTTTTTCGTCCGGGGAAAGTTGGGACATATCTTTGAGCAGAGAGTTGACCGTGCCGCTCCGACCGAGCGTTTCCCGACGGACAGCATCCAATTCAGCGGCAGTT
>CAYHWZ010000157.1:0-6124 GCA_964359975.1 uncultured Elusimicrobia bacterium
GACGTACCTCGTCCGCACCAACCGCAGCAGCACCATCATTTCGGCCACAACAGACGCTGCCGCTGACGGTTCATCGCCGTCTCAAAAAAAATAAATTACTGAATCAGGAGTTTGAAATCGGAAAGTCTTGCGCGGGTTTCAGGTTCATCCGCACGGACTGGAGAGTGGCCTGCCAGTTTTTCCTGGCCAGTTCAAATCGTCTTTCGCGGGCAATGAGTTTGTATTTCCACAGCAGCAGCAATTTTTGCGACTGACGCATTCTTGAAATCTTCATCTCTGCATAATGTATTTTCACCGCAGACCACTTGGCGTGCGCCTGTTCCATCTGTATACGGTACGGCTCCAGCTGCGCGTGCATCTTTTCCCAAATATCATGAGAGACCGAGTGTGCTTTCTTGCGCACGTTCAGCAGTTCCATCTGCACTTTTGCGTTAAAAATCTTTGAGTCCGGAGTGCGGTTCAGACGCGAGGCAAGGTTAAAACGCGCGCAGAGCGCTATCATCCATTTTGTCGGGTCCCAATGGTACCAGCGCACGCCGTTACGGTAATCCGCCTGAAAAGTGTGGTGAAAGTTGTGGTACCCTTCGCCGTAGGTGAAAAATGCCAGCCACCAACTGTCGCGCGAAGTGTCCAGATTCGAGTAGGTCTGTTTGCCCACCATGTGCGCGAGCGAATTGATAAAAAATGTTGCGTGGTGAACGAACATCATGCGGAAAAGTCCGCCCCACAGAAACCCGCCCCAAGGTCTGCCCACAATCCATCCGATAAGAGCCGGTACCAATGCCCCGACGCCGAGCCCTATCCAGAGATAATATTTGTCCTGCCACATGACGAGCGGGTCCTTTTCCAGATCTTTCACATTGTCCAGGTTGCCCCACTGCGATTTGTATGTAAAGACCCATCCCATATGAGCGTACCATCCGCCCTGTTTGATGTTGTACGGGTCCTGTTCCGTATCCACAAATTTGTGATGCATCCGGTGGTCCGACGCCCATTGCCGGACGGAATTTTCTATCGCGCACGCTCCGAAAATCATGTAGAACAACCGCACCAGAAAATGGCTCTCATAGCTGCGGTGTGAGTACAGACGGTGATACCCTGCCGTGATGCTGAGACCCGTGAAAATATACAGCACGGCAAACATCACGATTTCCACCGGGTGAATCCCGTTGAAATATACATACACCGCAGTCCCGGCCAGTCCGACGATATGGGCCAGACTCAAAATCAGCGTGATAGGCCAGTCAATTTTTTTATTGTAAATCATCATAGCTCTATATTATACCATTAGCCGGGCATAGCCGGGCAGTCTGTTAAACCGCACCGACGGACCTGGGCTGAGCCAGCATGCAGGGGATATTGCGGAGGATCTGTTCCAGCACTTGCGCGGCTTCGGCAAGCTGTGAGAGAAATGCGGCTTTTTCTTCCTCGGGAAAATGGTGCGCCATGCTGCGGTAATATTCAATCCCGTCCAGCAGGTTCTGTTTGAATTCCTGAAGTGGTCCGGACGCGTCAGCAAGCAGTTCGTGCGAAGTCTTCTGGATTTCTTTGCGGAAATAGTCCACGTAAAGGAGCAGTTCCTGCACGAACATCTGCTTGCGAGCAGGGTTGGTGATAAGTGACAATCGCCCGTAGATGTGTCCGACCATTTCTTCCAGCGTGGCAATCTTTGAAAAGTTGGCGATGTTGGGTCCGCAGCAGACAGTGGTGGTGGCAAGCGGGTCAATGTTGTATTTCACAGTGGCGCCGCCGGCCAGGTCGTGGCAGATACAGGCCTTTAGAAGAATTGTGTCCGCTGTCCCGGTTGATTGTTCTGTTCCTGCATTCGTTTGGGAAAGTTGGTTCAGTTTCTGTTTCTGGTACGCGTGCGATGCGGTGCAGATGGGATGTTCGGTGAATTCCGTGGACGATGCCAGAAAGCCCTTATTGCACGGACTGCCGGGCTTGTCCGTTTCTATGCGGTTGAGACGCGCGGCTTCGCTTTCCGACGTGCGCAGCATCCAGAAAGGCACGTTCAGAGGCGAACTGTCGCTGAGGTACACATCTTTTTCCGTGGCTTCGGCGAGTTTGATGAGGTGTTTTTCGTCCACGTTGGTCACTTCCGGCACAAGCAGAAAGGGTGTGCCCCAACCGGTGCCGTCCACTTCGTAATATTTGAGAAGGAATTGGTCCTCGCTGAAATTGCCGATACCGCCCTGCACGGTGATTTTTTGCGCGGTCGGCACAAAGTGCGTGCTGATACCGCGCTGAGCCAGAGCTTTGAGATAGAGCGAGCGGAGTTTTTCCAGCAGTTCATTCTTATTTTTCTTGAACTCTTCCAAAATCGGGCCCATCAAAAATCCTTTGTTGGCAAACGCATGGCCGCCGCAGTTAAGGCCGGACTCGATACGGTATTCGTCCACCCACAAGCCGCGTTTGGCAAGGAACTTGCCCTGGATTTCCGCCGAACGGTAATCGCTGACTTTTAAAATGATTGATTTTTTCGGCGCCTGATTTTCGCGCGGCAGAAAGTCCGGCAGTTGCGCTGTGTAACTGTACAGGTGCTGGTTCATCCCCGCAGAAAAGACCATGGACGATTCAAGCGTGCTGTTGGCAAATCCGCGCATCGCGGACAATGCGTCACCGAGCAACGGGTCGGGGTCATTGTTCGGACTGCGGTTCAGTTTGGTCATGATATTGACATCAATATTGCCGGGCACGGCCTTGGTCCTGAGCGCGTCCTGAAGTCTGGCTTTTTCCGCCGGGTCGGAAGTTTGCAGCATGTGCTGGTATTCCTGTTTAAGGGGGGAATCGGGCAAAAGCTCAAAATAACGCGTGATGTCAGAACCGGGCTTGAACGGTTCCTGCCGGAGTTTCCGGATTTGTTTCTGCACGAGTTCGTGTACGAGATTGAGATAGGCGGTGATACGCATGGCGCGCGCGTCGCGGACATTGCCGCGGATTTCCGAGTAAGGCAGCTTTTCCTGGGTGCAGTAAAATTTGCGGATTTGTTCGATGAGCACATCATCCACGAGCGAAATGACAGACGAAATCCCGTACCGCGCTGCTTTCAGCGGTGTGTCAATGGTGAATCCGGTACCCATGACCGGTATATGGAACGTATGTGGAGTAGATTTCATAGTTGGGGTGCGTTATATTATACCATATTCATTGACCGGCAGGCGGAAATATTGAATAATAATTGAAAATATATTGACCGGGAGGTCTTGGATATGAAAAAGGTTGCGGCAGGTGCGTTGATTTTGCTGGCAGTGAGCGCAGGTTATGCGGCGGTTAAAACCGAGACAGTGGAGTACAAGGACGGCGATACGGTGCTGGAAGGTTATCTCGCCTACGATGACGCTATTCAGGGTGCGCGGCCAGGCGTGGTGGTTGTGCACGAATGGACAGGGCTGGGGACATATGTAAAGTCGCGCGCGGAAAAGTTGGCTCAGCTAGGATATGCGGCGTTTGGCGTGGACATTTACGGCAAGGGTGTGCGTCCGGCTAACAATAAAGAAGCGGGGGAACAGGCAACGATTTACAAGAAAGACCGCGCGCTGATGAGACGCCGTGCTCTGGCCGGATTGAACGCGTTTCTAAAGCGGGACAAACTGGTGGACAGCTCTCGTGTAGCAGCGATGGGTTACTGTTTTGGAGGGACTACATCGCTGGAAATGGCGCGGGCAGGTGCGACGCTTGCGGGCGTGGTCAGTTTTCACGGCGGGCTGGATAGTCCTGCGCAGGACGATATCCGCAATTTCAAGGGCAAGGTGCTGATTTTGCACGGAGCCGACGATCCCTATGTGCCGAAAGAAGATATTGCCGCGATTCAAACCGCGATGCGCGCAGCGGGCACGGACTGGCAGTTCGTGGCGTACAGCAGCGCAGTGCACAGTTTCACCAATCCCGCTGCCGGAACCGACGCATCTAAAGGCGCGGCTTACAACGCGTCCGCCGACCGCCGTTCGTGGGACCACATGAAACTCTTCCTGTCCGAAGTGTTCGAACCGGCGGGGAAGAAATGAGTCTGTAGCGCAAGAGTACTGACTGAAAGCAAGACAGTTCAGGTAAAGTGTCATACCGGCGAAAGCCGGTATCCAGAAGTCTCAATCCCATAACCGGTCCTGCGGCAGCCCCATCCGTGCAGGAGATGCCGAATTTCGCGGGTACTATTGATGAGGTAAAATGTTAGTAATGTTATAATTGTACAGCTGTCCGGTTAAAACTCGTCGGCAATTCACTTCTTCCCCCCTTGAGGGGGAGGATTGAGGTGGGGGGACCAACCACCTGTTTTCAGACTTCTCTCGAAGTACCCCCCATCCTAGCCGCACCGCGCCACGCTCCTGAAAATCGCAAAGGCCCTCAAACTCGACGGGTTGAAGATGTCGGGCAAGCATATTGTCCGTTAATGTTCCCCAGATCCGCAATTGACGTTTTAACGTTTTGATGTTATAATTGCACAGGAGGGTGAAAAATGAACACGCGGACAACTATTTATCTGGACCAGAAGCTTTATCGGGCGGCTAAAGTTAAATCTGCCGTTACCGAACAAAGTCTTTCTGACCTTGTCAATCATGCGCTCCTCCTTTCGCTGAGGGAAGATGACGCGGATCTGTCTTCCTTCCATAAACGCCGGCGTGAACCTGCCCGTCCTTTTGAAGATGTCCTGAAAGATTTAAAACGCGATGGTCTCTTATAGTCTCCGCATCAAGAAAAGCGCGGAAAAAGAACTGAAATCCATTCCCAATCCTGACCTGAAGCGGATTGTCCATGAGATTCAAGAGTTGGCGAAAAACCCGCGTCCTCACGGCTGTGAAAAGCTGGACGGAGAAGAGCAATACCGGATTCGGCAGGGGAACTGGCGAGTGATTTATTCCATCCAGGATGACGGGAAGATTGTGGAAATATTTAAAATCGGTCATCGCAGGGAAATTTATCGCTGATGATGTACCAGGTGAAGAATCCGGACGCGGTCATCAGCACGGAGCGGTTGCTGCCGTTCAGCGCGCGGAGGGTGTTTGCCGCTTTTGAGCAGCCGGAACTCCTCGCGCAATGGTGGGGGCCGGACGGGTTCCGCAACACATTCGAGCGGTTCGAGTTCAAGCCCGGCGGGCGGTGGGTCTTTGTGATGCACGGCCCGAACGGCGCTGATTATCCCAACGAGAGTATTTTCCGCGAGATTCAGTCCGACACCAGGATTGTGATTGAGCACATCGTGAAACCGTGGTTCATGCTGATCGTGACCTTGACCGCGCGAGGGGAACAGACACATTTGTCGTGGGTAGGGGAGTTTGAGAGCGCGGAGGCCGCTGAACGGATACGCCCGCTTTCCTCGACGGCTAATGAACAGAATCTTGACCGACTGCAGGCGCTGATCGCGAAGGGAGAATCGTTATAAAGTTATGAGTGTCCTCTAGTCCGCTAACGCAAAGCCATGATAGGTATAATAATAAAAAGTAACATATTAAGCGCACAAACCAATACTAAAATTGCATCGCTCCAGAGTGGTATCTTCCCTTTCATAATCAGTTTTCGTCCTATTAGGCTCCCAAGCAATCCAGAAGTAACAAGAATAAGAAATGCATTGCCAATAAAAATTGGAAACCATCCTTCAAACCATCTAAGACAAATACCAGAAACGATTCCCCAAACCACTGTCCCCGCAAATCCAATCAAAATTCCTAACGCGCCGAAGAGCCAGACATTAAAAAAGGATTTTCTTGCTAAATATGAAGCGGAAACTACCCAAATAAGACCCAGTGCAATTCCTAAGGTGAACCCCCAAAATACCATCAAAGGGTGATCGAAAAGAAAGCCCATGCTAGGAATGCCACAAATGAATCCTCCCGCATTTAGTGGCCATAACCACATTCTTCTTCTGTTTTCAGTTGTCACGGGTTTAAATACTTTTCCAATTTTTGAGTAACCTTTGCATGATACAATACAACAAATTCCTTTTGGTTCGGTTTCCTAAGGGGGCTTCACTTCATAATGTTCAGCACCATCCCCAGCGCAAAAACCAGGGGGACTGACACGGCGGGGAGCCATAACGCGGTGCGTTTGCCGACGGTGGTACAGAGCAGGCCGATTTCTGTGTAGTCGGTCACCACTCCGGCCATCAGGAATACGAAAGTGTTGCCCA
>CAYHWZ010000158.1:0-6092 GCA_964359975.1 uncultured Elusimicrobia bacterium
CAATGTTTTTCAGCATATCCATCTGGATTTTTTTCCACCGGTACGGCTGGCGGCAGTGATGGATGGCCACCGCGCCCCAATACTTCTCAAAAATAAAAATCGGCACAACACAGATGGTCTTTATCCTGAAACTCTGCAAAAATTCCAGCGACGGTTTGAACGGTTCCGGCACAGCGCGCCCTTCCACATGCGCGGCCAGCGATTCCCCTTTGCGCAGCAATGACGAAATATCCCTGAACTGGTCCATCGGGTAAGAGCCCAGCATCGACGGCATAGTCTTAACGGCAGAATCCGGATTCACATACTCGCTGACAACGCTGACCATATTCTTTGGCTCAAAAACTTCCGCCAGAACCACGCGGTCCGCGCCCGTGCATTGCGCCAGCTCCCTGCACACCGTGTTCATTACCTCGGTCAAATTCAGACTGGAATGGATTTTCGAAATCATGTCCCGGGCGCATTGCTCGTTGTGCAGACGCTCGACCAGCTTGGAATGTTCCCGCGAATTGCGCACTGCCGCGGCCAGACCGCCAGCCATTTTTTCAAAGAACGGAATTTCAGTGTCCTTAAAGAAAGACGGCTTTTGGGATTCGACGTTGAGCGTACCGAGCACTTCGCTCCCGATGACCAGCGGCACAATAATGGCCGAACGCAGACCGTCCTTGGAAAGCGACGAACAGACTTCGCAGGCAGTGTTCCGTGCAAAGTCCTGCACCACGCGGCTCTTTTTTTCCGTCATGGCCGGAATCATGGAACAATCATTCTGAAAAACCGTACCCTGCGGCGCCGCGTTTGCCCCATCGGAATCCAGACACACCAGTTCCGCTTCGCCTTCCTCGTCCGTCTTGAGCGCCACGCTGATGCGGTCATAATTTCCCATCTGACGCAAAGAGCGCGAAAAAATGTGGAACAAGTCATTGAAATTCAGATACTGCGAAGTGCCGCGCAAGATTTCGCGCAAGAAACTTTCCTCACGGCTCCTCACCTCGGACTTTTCCAGCGCGCGCGACATCCCGTTGCGGTAAATCTGTTCCTTCACCCGTTCATTCTCGAAAAACGCGTCCACAAAACTCAGCCGGCAGTTGTGCTGGAACTTTGAAAACGAGGACCACACCGGCTGGAACTTATTCTTCCCGTTCGACCCCTTGTGTTTGCCGTTGCCCTGCTTTTGGGAAAAGAGGATTTGGTCCGCCACATCGAGCAGACTCGTCATCTGCAGACCGATGAGCGTCATAGTCAGTTCAAACGATTCATCCGCATGCGAAATCTGCCAGCCCAGATACCCGTACCGCTGATAGACGGAGTTTGGACGCTTTTTGGAAAGAGATTCAATCACTTGCGGGACCATACGGTCAGGGAACTGCACCAACTGACGGAGCGGTTTGGGAATGCGGATGTGCTGGGCCGCGAACGTGCTCCAGCGCAAAATCCACAGATCCTGGTTGGGAACCAGGAATTTTTTGGTGAAATCAGCCATGGCCTCCTGCTCTTCAGGACGCAGGGGCAAAATAGACGCCATCTCTCTCCTTTAACTGCCAAGTTCCGCCGAATTGAACTGTTCAGCCGAACCCTTCTCAAAAATGTTGGATAAGCATTTAATTTTACCAGACAAACCCCGGACTGTCAAGTTTCCGCGGGTCGAAAAACTGCCCTGCAATCTATTTTGTCGAGCGCAAAAGTTTGGCCGTCAGCCGGCTGATACCGGACCCCACCTTATTGAGCGATTCGCACTCCACCTTATCCGCATAGACCACTTCCCCGGTCGCAGTGTTGACAGCGCGGATATTGATATGAAAAATATCAGCCAGCTTACCGATGGACCCGATTATGACCTTGTTCGAGTTGAGCATGTGCCCGAGCATGGCCGCGCACTCCGAGTCGCCGCAAAGAGCAAGATCCAGCGCCTTTTCCCGCAAGATTCTTTCCAACTGCTCGCGTTCCACCACACGGAACAGGTTGCAGTTGATAATAGCCGTCTGGAGCAGAGTGCTGACAGTCCGTGCATCGCTGTCTTCCACTCCCTGCGCAGTCAGACCGAGCATCATGACAATCTCTCCCCGTGTAAAGACAGGTTTCGGAGGCGGTGAGGAGCCATTTTCAAAAAACTGCCGGACGCGCTTTCCCGTGCCTGAGTTCTGCATATCCGCGCTGTTCTTTTTGCCCTGTATCACACTGCCATAATATTCCCTGTTTTCGCCGAACATTTCCTCGAATTTTTCCGCAAAACCGTCAACAATGCCGATATCAATCTGCCAGAGAAAATAGGGGTGTTCATAATACCAGACTATGCTGTTGTTGTACGCGGACACCACATCAATCCGCTTGTCTCTGACCTTGACGATCAAGTCCGCAGAGTCGGCCAGACCGAGCGAATCTTCGCAAAATCCTACTCTCATAAACTTGTTCCCTTTTTTCAGCCGTTTCGTCAATTTTCTGTTGAACCGGTTATCTTCACCGACGACGGACACGGAGATGTTGGACAGCTGAAGATTGCTTGCGGCGCTGCACGGGGATTGTTTTATCAACAACAGCAAGAAAAGGAAAACAGGCAAGGCGCTGATGCGGGGAACAAAACAAGCAGTTGACCTGCGATTAAAGCAACCATCCGACCCCTGGACATTCAAGAGCATCGGGAACACTCTCGAACATCCGGAAGGCCGGATGCGGGGGAAGAAATGTTCATAAACCTTCGGCAGCCCGGCTATCCCTGGGGAATCTGGGACCCGTGGCTTTGCGTCGACCGGTTACCCGGCCTTTGCGCTTTCGTGGTTCGCTCTAACTATACCCCCGAAACCCTTTCCTGTCAATGGATTTTCAGCAATTTACCATGTGAGTAATTTTGCCTATAAGCAAAAATACACATGAGCTATTTTGCTTTCAAAAACACCGGACACCGGTGCCGCTCTGACACCGGTGCCGCTCTTGACTTTTTGATTTTTCGGTTAGTTCAGGATATCCAGAACTTCTGATTCTTTGCTTTTACCGTCTACAACTGCGCGGTGAAAGCGTCGGTAACAACGGGTCACGGCAGACGGCGACAGCTTCAGAAATGACGATATTTGCGCAGGCGGGATTTCACAGAACCGGATGGCGGCATAAACCAGTTTGGCGCGCAGCTGTGAAATCGCATGCGGGCGGTTCCGTGCTGTCAACTCACGGACCGTGATGCGATTTCTAGCGCAAAGAGATTCAGCCAACTCTTCCAGCGTCATCCTGCGGGCATTCTGCGGCAGACGGCGCCGGGGTTCCGGTTCATGTTCAATGCCGCTTGTAAATGTTTCGTCTCCCAAAACAGGGAACGACTCCGCAGGATAATACTTTTTCTCGGATTTGCGTGCGGTCACAGTCCCTTCGCTTATGAATTCCCTGAACCGCCGGACAAAATCTCTGCCGAAATACTTCCGCGTGTCCTGCACACTGACAAACGGATTGGGCGATTCGCCCAGATAGACCGCGTGACTGCTCCACGCCCAATCTTCCGGTCTACCGACGATACCTGCACGCACCGGGTTTAGATGAATGTACCTGACCAGTTCCAGCAGGTAGGAGTCCTTTTGACAAAGTATAGCCCGGTACCGGCCTTGGAATACGTGCCCGACTTTGCGGTAAGTTTGATTAAAATAGCGGGCGTACCGCGTCAGGAGCGAACGCATGATAATCTGAAGCGGCACATCTTCAACCTCGGCAAGCATGTGAAAATGGTTGGGCATCAGACAGAACGCGTGCACACGGAATGGGTACCGTTCGCGCACAATGGCAATGGAATCTATGAAATACGTGTAGTCTTTTTTTGAACGGAAAATCGTCCTACGCTGGTTGCCGCGGTTGATCACATGATAAAATGCGTTCGGAAAGTGTATACGATGTTTACGCGCCATTGCAAGCCATTATAATCCGAAACAGCTAAAAAGTCAAAAAGTCAAGAGCGGCACCGTTTCTGCAATTTCTGGTCATGGCACTATTTGTCCATTTTGCCAATCGCATCTTTGGACCCATTCTTGATCTCGGCATTACTGGAATTTGATGCATGCTTAAGAACATCAACTAAACGCTGATTTGTTTCAGAAGATTTTGCCTTTTTCAAAAGATTTACAACTCCCTTAAGTAACCGTCTAAGAGTTTCAATCTCTTCAGGTTTTCCATTTTGTTCTGCTTCTTGTAAGCAATCGAGGAAGAGCTTGTTTGTAAATTCGTCGAATTGTTCTGGGTTAAGCTGTGAAGAAAACATTGCAAATCTCAATCTGCGAAGCAGGCTGTAAGAACTATCTCTGCTTAGTTTCTTTAGTTCATTTGAAGCTAGATGTATAGCACTAGTGCTTTTGTATTGATAGAATTCGCCTCCAATCCGACCATCTGCCCAGTTCTTTTTCACTAATTCAATAAGGATTGGAATAGTCAACAATTCCTCCCCCCTCATCATTAATGATTTTGCAACCCAGTATCTCACATTGTCGCTTGAATCGTTAATCGATTTTTTTAGAGAAACAATCACAATTTCCTTATTCCCGCATGAGCCAAAAGCGCGAGCAATCTCCTTTCTGTCATCTTCATGTTTTTCGGTTAATAGCTTTTCAGCAAGAAAAGGAACCATTCTGTCTCGTGCGTTGCTACCACAGATTGACCAGACCATATCTGCTCTTGCTCCCGAGGATACTTTTATCCACATTTCCTTATAGCCCTTTTCATTTTCTTCCGGTGTTGACTGTTTAGTGTAAGATTCAATAAATTCATCCTTTTCTTTGGTCATATTATCAGAACTATTTTGCCGATTCAGTTGTTTACAAAATCCAGAATTTATCCCCAATATCAGACATGCTATAAGGACAATCATTTCTTGTCGGTTCACTTTTTCCTCCAACCTTTTCAGTTTTTGTCAGCCAGCCCGCAAACGGTCGCCGTTTGGAACGATGCCGCGCAAACGTTTTCCCAATACGAAGACGAAAACGGGGTGGACATCCAAAACGACGGTGGGGACACGACTGTGACGTCTCCTGCTATCGTTCTTGTTTTCTTTGATGATAAAGTTAAAGGTATTGTTTTCAAAACGGCCTCGCACGAAACAATGAAATTTGGGAACATGGGAAATGCGGTACAGGCTGTCGCCTCCGGTGAAATCCTCCCCGCGCAAAAAGATTTCACCGCAGGGGGTATTCCCGCTCGCCCAAAGTCTTTCCAGCCTGTTTTTCTCTCGCGCACACAGAAATGATTCCCGGATAGTTCATGTTTGGTTCACAAACAATTGGCAATTTCAGCATGTAAAATAAATCCGAGTCACGGATTTTGTCCGCAATTCGGTTTATGCGTGTGTTTCTACTTTGATGTCCAATCTTCACAAAGGCTCGGCTCCTCCTTCTGGTGTGACTATACGCTTTATTTTATACCAACGTCACTGAAACCTGTCAATTACAAACCACTTACAAAGTACTTACAAACCACTTACATTCCGGTTAGACGGTAAAATGGCTCTTCGACATTTGTCGACTTTTTTCGATGTTTTTCGGTTGGAGATTAGAATCTGAATTTAGCTGCTGCTTAAGCGGAAGCCCTTCCCGTAACCGTTTTGAATGTGCGAACCAAACCTGCCCAATCGTATCCGAAGGCGGTGTATATAGATGTCAACCTTGCCAAGATCCGCATCAGCATTCTTGGATATTGCTTTGAGCAGGTCTTCACTGCTCACGTTTTCCGGGCTTGCTTTCACAAGCAATCCCATCATGTTGAACTGCTTTGCAGTTAAGACTGCAACCTGCCTGTCTCTCACCCAGAACTTTCGGGTAATCTTGCAGAGCCGATAGCTGCCGTTTGAGATTACTTGCATTGAAACTCTCAACGATAACCCCCTGGTTCTCTGGCTCTTCCCCAGTCCCTACGGTAACCCCTATTTTATGACTCTAATCAAGCGGGGTCAATAGCATGCCCAAAAAGGGGGATTGACTGCCCGCCGGGTTAATTGCTATACTATCTCAAAGCTATCATAGTCCTTACCTATTAGGGGGAACTTTTTGAGAATTCACTGCGGAGTCATGTTATCGTTTTGCCATTTTTCCCATATGCAGATGTCCAGCCGCATATCCCGCTTTCCCTCATAAATA
>CAYHWZ010000159.1:0-6018 GCA_964359975.1 uncultured Elusimicrobia bacterium
GGAGATCACGACCATCTGACTTTTAGAGCCAGAGAAGCTATAGCAGAATCCGAAATCGTGATTGGTTACCGGACGTACATTAACTTGGTGAAAGAGCTGATTAATGGTAAACAGGTAATCTATACCGGTATGACGGAAGAGTTGTCCCGCGCCCGCAAATCAATCGAGCTTGCCTATGAAGGTAAGAAAGTGGCGCTTATCTCAAGCGGCGATGTCGGCATATACGGCATGGCCGGTCCGGTCTTCGAACTATTGAAAGAAAGAGAGTGGAAACCGGGAGTAGGTATTGATCTTGAAGTTGTGCCGGGAGTCACGGCGCTGACTTCATGCGCTTCTGTTTTGGGCGCGCCGCTCGTGCATGATTTTTGCGCCATTTCCCTCTCCGATCTCCTGACCCCTTGGGAAGTCATTGAGCAAAGAATCGAGGCCGCGGCCAAAGCGGATTTTGTGATAGCGCTTTACAATCCTAAGAGCGGACGAAGAACTCGTCAGATTCAGGAAACCCAAAGGATATTGCTCAAATACCGGCCTCCTGAGACGCCTGTAGGTCTGGTCAAATCTTGTAAGCGGGACATGGAAGATATCGTCGTCACCACCCTCGCGGATATGCTGAGTCATGAAATAGGCATGCTCACCACCGTCATTATCGGCAATACCAATTCATTCCGTTACCTAGACTTTATCATTACTCCGCGCGGATACAAGAACAAGTACGATATGCATTCAAGCGAAGTGCGGAACGGTCAAAAGCCGGGGATTTCATTGAGGACGGATATCTTGGACAGCCCGTACAAACGAGTCCAAGCTTATGAAACTCCTGCCGCTATTTTGAGCAAGTCTAAACCGGAAAACGGGCAGGAAAAGAAGGGATGGGGAATGCTTTATGGAATTGGTGCGGGACCCGGAGACCCTCAGTTATTGACTGTCCGCGCTTCCAGTGTGTTAAGCCAGGTGGATCATATCTTTTATCCCTCCTCCAGCGGCACCGACGAGAGCATGGCGTTGAATATCATTGAACCGTACTTAAAAGAAGGTGTTAAGTTCCATACGCTTTTCTTTCCCATGACCAAAGATAAGAAAGAGCTTGAACATTCATGGGATCTGGCGGCAGATTCCGTTGCTCAGGTGCTCAGCGAAGGCAAAGATGTAGTATTCGTCACACTGGGCGACCCCATGATCTACAGTACCTACTTCTACCTTTTGAAAACATTGAAACTCAAATATCCCCTTGCGACATGGGAAACAATACCGGGGATCAGTTCGTTTCAGGCGGCCGCGTCCTATATTGATTCCGCCATCAGTGAAGGAAGGGACCGCGCGGCGCTGGTTCCGGTCAACCGCGACGCAAGCAATATAGAGGACGCCCTCGACAACTTCGATACCATCGTGCTTTTTAAAGTGGGATCCAAACTGCCGCAAGTTCTTGAGATTCTGGAGAGGAAAGGGCTTTTGGAGCAGGGGAGTCTCTTCAGCTATTTGGGAACTCCTGAACAAATGATCGAAACCGATCTGAGAAAAGTGAAACGGGAAAAAATTGGTTACATGTCTCTTCTGATTGTAAAAAAGAAAAAACTGGTGGCCGAAGAAGAACCGGAAGAAGCGGACGCGCCCGCAAAGGAGTCTGTCCGCGTTGGAGCGTGAGATAAAGCCGGGTCCGAGACGGGGACTCATCATCGTCAACACTGGGCACGGTAAAGGCAAGACCACCGCCGCGCTGGGGCTTCTCTTTAGAGCTTTAGGCAGGGATTTTAAAGTGATCATGCTTCAATTCATCAAGAGCAAGAAACATGTGTACGGAGAACATATTATGGCCGAACGACTGGGTATTGAAATCCGTCCGTTGGGCGATGGATTTACATGGGAATCAAAGAATATAGAATTCGATAAAAAACTGGCTGCGGAGTGCTGGCGGGAATGCCGCGAAGTTATCGAATCAGGGAAACATGACCTTGTAATTTTGGATGAGTTGACCTACGCGCTCAAGTATGGCTGGCTACCCGTGAAAGATGTGTTGGACGTTCTGAAGAATCGGAATCCGGACATGCATGTGGTAATTACAGGCAGGGACGCCCCGGCGGAGTTGATTGAAGCCGCAGATCTGGTATCGGAAATTCAAGTAATAAAACATCCGCTGAAAAAAGGAATCAAAGCGCAAGTGGGAGTGGAGATGTGACGAATCTGGAAAATAAAATATATTTCGTGGGCGCAGGTCCCGGACATCCGGAACTGATTACACTCAAAGGCAAAAGACTCCTGGAGCAGGCCGACGTCATCGTTTATGCCGGTTCCCTGGTCAATCCTGTGGTGCTGGAGTTTGCCCGTAAAGATGCTGAGCTTCACGACAGCGCAAAAATGACACTGGAGGAAATCGCGAAGGTATTACTCGATTCATATAAGGCCGGCAAACAAATTGTGAGGCTTGCCTCCGGTGATCCTTCCATTTTTGGAGCTGTGGACGAGATGGGAGATGTGCTCAAACAAGAGGGAATCTGTTTCGAGGTTGTGCCCGGAGTCAGTTCATTCACCGCGGCCGCGGCCAGTCTCCAACGCGAGTTAACAGTTCCCAATCTGGTCCAAACCGTCATTCTCACACGGTGCGAAGGCCGCACCTCCATGCCGGAAAAAGAAAAACTTGAAGATCTCGCCCGGCACGAGTGCACGCTGGTCCTGTTCCTAAGCGCAGTGCTCGCCCCGTCAGCACAAAAAAAACTTCTTGCGGCTTATGCTTCGGATACGCCCATCGCCATTGTTTATAAAGCCTCCTGGCCGGATGAAAAGATATTTCAGGGACGGCTCGACCGCCTGGCTGAAATCATGCGCCGGGAAAAAATCACCATGACAGCCTTGATCCTCATCGGAAAATTCCTGACCGCCCAGGGACACAAATCGAAACTTTATGACAAGTCGTTCAGCCATGCGTTCCGAAGCGCAAAGGGGAACGTATGACCGGCATCGTCTATCTGGTCGGCGGCGGTCCGGGAGATCCCGATCTTCTCACTTTGAAAGGGTTGCGTTGTTTACAACAATGCGACGCGGTAATTTATGATGCTTTGGTCAACATTGAACTCTTGAATCATTGTCCTCCGGGAGCGGAAAGAGTTTTTGTGGGAAAAAGACGGCACCGGCATACCTTTGAACAACGAGAGATTAATGCCATGATGCTCCATTACGCGAGGATAGGCAAAAAAGTGTGCCGATTGAAAGGAGGCGATCCTTTTCTGTTTGGGCGGGGTGGGGAAGAAGCGGAATTTCTTTCCCTGAACGCAGTGCCCTGTGAAGTGGTGCCGGGAATCAGCTCCATTATTGCTGTTCCCGCTTACGCTGGCATCCCTCTGACTCATAGAGATTACGCTTCGCATATAACGGTCATTACAGGACAAAATTCTGTGATGGGGAAAGAATCACAGGAAGATCGTTGGTCTCCGTATCATTACCTGCCGCGTAAAACCATGGTGATTTTGATGGGTTTCGCTGAGGCGGAAAATATTGCCAAGCGATTGCTGGCAATGGGGTGGCCCGACGATATACCAGCGGCGCTCATCTGTTGCGGCACTCATTCCAATCAACTGACAGTGACGGGAAAACTGACAGAGTTTGGAGAAAAGGTGGGAAGAATAAAAGATTCCCTCTCTGCTCCGGCAATGATCGTAATCGGTGAAGTGGTCGGGATGCGCAGGAAAATAAGCACTTCAAACTTCGATATTGACCTGCTGCCGATTCCCGAATTGAAAGCGCATGAAGAAGTATTACCTGACCGAGTGTCGAGGATTAAAGAGGAGATTTTAGAAACAGGCACGATGCTTACGCCGCTTTGGATTGATGAAACCAACAAGGTTGTTCTAAATGGTCACCATCGTCTGGCCGCCCTGAAAGAGTTGGGGTGCGATTATGCTCCCGCTCTTCTGGTGGACTACGACAATTGGGGTGTCACCGTGGATATTTGTCCGGGCGCGGTGATTGATTCTATTTCCAAAACGGCTGTAATTGAAGCGGCGCTTTCAGGCCGTCTCTTCCCTCCCCGCTCCTCCCTTCATTCGCTAAATTTTATTCCTCCAAATTTTGTGACGGCATTGAATGCTTTAAAGAAAACGCCAAAAGAATCCGTCAAAGCATGAACATCGCGCTAAAAGAATGGGCAGTAGTCGTATCTGCAATGAAACAGGGCAGCCACCAAATCCTCTTGCGTAAAGGCGGGTTGGCAGATAAAGGGCAAGAGTTCAGCATGGAGCACAACCGCTTCCTGCTCTTTCCCACTTATGAACATCAGCAGGCAGATATGATTGCCGATGAACATCAGAAGTTATTTCGGGAGACCTTGAATCAAAAACCATCGCCTGAACAGTTGATCATAGACAGCTGGGCGGAATTCAAAGAAAGCTTCGTGGTTAAAAATCTACAGGACCTGCTTTCCATATCTGACCGCCATATCTGGTCTCAAAAGTATTTGCGCATGAGGTTGGATTATAAACCTGAAAAACCCCTATATGTAATCCGCTTGAAAGTTAATGCGTTGAACACGGTCTGCACGCTTGTGAATTTGAAACGATATGGAGGATGTCGCTCCTGGGTTCAATTGGATCAAGATGTTGCCGTTAATGATTCAAGGTAGACTGCAAACGGTCTCGTGGATAAAGTCGTTGTCTGCTGGGGAACTGGGCAATACCCGGCACTTGTACTTACCCTCAGTTTTTAGTTCTGTCCAGTGTGCGGTATTGTATTGCTTCGGCGATGTGCGCGGTGTGGATGCGGTCGGATTCCGCAAGGTCTGCGATGGTGCGGGAAACTTTTAAGATTCGGTCATAAGCGCGGGCGGATAGTCCCAGCCGTTCAATCGCACTCTTAAGGAGAGTTTTTCCCTCGGCGTCAAGCTCACAGAACTTTTTGGATTGACGCGAACCCATCATCGCGTTCGCGTGGATGCCAGTACCTATAAATCGCTCGCGCTGAATTTCTCTCGCCCGCACTACGCGGCTCCTGATCTCATCCGAACTTTCCGCTGGCGCAGAATCGTCCGTCAGTTCATCAATCTTCAAAGCCGGCACTTCCAGGTGAATGTCAATGCGGTCCAACAGCGGACCGGAAATCTTTGCCATGTATTTTTGGATTTGGTAAGGGTTGCACACGCACTCTCTCGTCGGATGCCCGTGGAATCCGCAAGGACAAGGATTCATCGCGGCGACCAACATGAAATTTGCCGGAAAAGTGAGCGTCTCCCGCGCACGCGCCACCACCACTTCCCTTGCTTCCAGCGGCTGTCTCAAAACTTCCAGCGCATTCCGGTGAAACTCCGGCAGCTCGTCTAGAAACAACACCCCATGATGCGCCAGCGAAACTTCCCCGGGCCGCGGATGCTGTCCGCCGCCGATTAAAGCCACGTCGGAAATGGTGGTGCAATGGGTGGTAGAAGTGCCATCAGTTCGTTATTTAATGCGTTATATTGCGTTTCCCTCCTTTGGGGTCATTTGGGCCTCTTTGCTAGTTAACGGCCTCGGCTGAGACGCTCCTACAGTTAATGCCTGTATATATCTTTTCTGTGACCTATACGATAGATTCGGATGAGTCGTTTCCCATCATCAATCGTGTAAAGGATTCGATATGCTCCTTTTCGTACTCTATAGCCATCCACACCGGACAATTTTTTGGCTCCCGGTGGGCGCGGATTCTCTTTGAGATCATCTATGACCTCTGCTAACTGAGCGCCAACCGCCGCAGGCAAATCCAAAAATTCCTTGCGCGCACCCTTTTCCAGCTCAACTCGATAAGACAATTCAGTTTCAGCGCGATGACTTTCTTGCTTTCTTGACCGATTCCCAGGGGCTGAACCCTGTACTTTCTTTTAGGGCTTGTTTGAGGTCATAAGCATCCAAAAGGTCCTCGATCTTTTCCCTGAGGGTTTCTTCCACAAGGAAATTCTTCCTCAGTCCCAGCAAAGCGCAGACCTCATCCAACTGCTCTTTGAGATTGTGGGGAAGCTTGGTGGCAAAAACCTCATTCTTAACGGTCATGCAAAAAGTTTAC
>CAYHWZ010000160.1:0-6011 GCA_964359975.1 uncultured Elusimicrobia bacterium
GATACAGGAGACGGACGCGACGATGATGGTGTCGCGGCGTTCGAGGAGCGAGGAAGTGGCCTTGAGACGGAGACGGTCAATGTGGTCGTTGATGCTGGCGTCTTTTTCGATATAGGTGTCGGACGACGGGACGTATGCTTCGGGTTGGTAATAATCGTAGTAGGAGATGAAATATTCCACGGCGTTTTGCGGGAAAAATTGTTTGAACTCGGCGTAAAGCTGGGCCGCGAGGATTTTGTTGGGCGAGATGACGAGAGCGGGACGGTTGACAGTTGCGATGACATTGGCCATGGTGAAAGTTTTGCCTGAACCCGTGACACCGAGCAGTACCTGGTGCTTGCGGTTTTCCCTGAGACCGCGCAGAAGCTGGGCAACGGCTTCCGGCTGGTCGCCCGACGGTTTGAAGTCCGACTTGAGTTTGAAGCGGTTCATGCTATATTATATAATATCAAATCGAAGTTGACACTTGCCAGGAGGCATAATTATGAAAAAAGCAGCAGTGATGTTTGCATTTGCAGTTGGGGCGGCGGGACTTTTTGGCGCACAGAATCTGCGTGCGGAAATGTTCATGATAGATGCGGCTCACTCGGATGTGGGATTTTCCGTCAGACATATGGTAGTGTCCAAGGTGCGCGGCAGTTTTTCCGGATTGGCCGGCAATTTTGATTACACGGAGAACAAACCGGAACTGTGGAAAGCGAGCGCGACGATTGAGATTGCAAGCATCAACACAAACAATTCAAAACGCGACGAGCATCTGCGGAATCCTGATTTTTTTGACGCGGAAAAATTTCCGATAATGACGTTTGTGGGTGAGAAAGCTGAAATGAAAGAGGGCAAGTATATGCTGCCGGGTACATTGACCATGCACGGAGTGGCGAAACCGGTGACGCTGGAAATCATGCCGGGCGGTGTGATAAAGGATATGCGTGGCGGGATGCGCGCGGGATTTGAGGCGAAAACCATGATAAACCGCAAAGATTTCGGGCTGACTTACAATAAAGTGCTTGAAACAGGCGGCGTGGCAGTGAGCGAAGAAGTGGAAATTTCCATCAACATTGAAGGCGTGACTGAAAAGAAAATGGAAATGCCTAAGTCCGAAAAGTCCGAGACACCTAAGATGGAAAAATCCATGGAAAAGCCGGCGGAGAAAAAGGGTAAGTAAGACTGAGGGCCCGTATAGTTTATTAGACTAAGCAATATTTCCCCCTCACCCCAGCCCTCTCCCTCCGGGGGAGAGGGAGCGACTAATTTACCAATTCCAGATTGGGATTCCCTGCGAGTCGGTGTGACTGCAGTTGACGGTGACTTTACCGTCGGCGGGCGAGTAGTGCCAGCCGCCTTTGTCCGACAATACCTGAAAGACCAGGTTGGTGTCCGGGTGATGTTTGAGGTGTGTGAACGGTACATTCGAGATATACATGGGAACCATACCCTGAATAGACTGCGGGACTGCGCCTTCGCGGTCGGACATGTAGATGGTTATGGCGGACCTCAGCTGGCCCAAGTTGTCCCTGGTTTTGGATTCGTGATCATCAATTGAAGTCCTGCCGTTATTCATTCCTGCCAGACTTGTCGGTCTGCCTGACCGGCTCAAACCAAAACGCTTAGCAAGCAAACTGTAGTTCAAGTCCACTTTCCCCTTTCTGCTGTCGTAGACCCATCCGCCGGTGCCGTTGTATCTGGCAGTCACTTTGCCAGAATTCGTGTATGGGTCTTTAGGCAGTGCCTTCAAAATACCCGGCACCAACGCGGCGAGATTGCGCGGGTATTTGCGGAATTTTTTGCGGTAGTCCGACACACCTTGGCGGATTTCCTCCAATCTTGATTTTGAGATAGTGCTGACTTTTTGTTTGGCGGTCTGGGTCATTGCCAGTTTCAGCAGCGGCTGGTAAACGGAAAGATTTGTGTTCCACGCCTCTTTGGAAAAATCCG
The DNA here is from genome assembly GCA_964359975.1 of uncultured Elusimicrobia bacterium. Lineage (GTDB taxonomy): Bacteria > Elusimicrobiota > Elusimicrobia > 2-02-FULL-39-32 > 2-02-FULL-39-32 > CAYHWZ01. The sequence continues at coordinate 1,936 of CAYHWZ010000160.1, forward strand.
TGAACGGGATATTCATTTCAGACAGGACACCGTTTTTCTTGTGCACAGTGACGAACCATGCAGTGCCGATTGCGGAAAAGGGCGCGAAATATTTGCCGATATCGTCGGGCTTGATGAACGCGGACACCATCGGGTTGCTTCCCGAAAGTTCTGTGACCAGCACTTTCTGCGCCTGCTGAATCAGACCGGAATAGTTCAAAGTACCCAAAATATTGCTTTTGCGCAAATCATCCGGCAGTGCGATACGTTCCTGCTGGTGTTTGTCCGCGGAACGGGCGAGAAGTTCGGACAGACCATTTTTGCTGAGCGCGGCATAAAGCAGACGTTTGCGGTGAGTGACCCAGACTTCGGGTATGGGCGCGTTTTCCTTGTTGATGGACAGTTTGTACACATTGCCGAACTTGTCCAGTTTCTCGACGGTAACGGCGGAATTGCCGATTCGTTCTGCCACATTTTCCAGAAGTTTTCTCAACCCGAGCTGAACTTTGAAAGGCGCCTGTATCTGGAGCACGCACCTGACGTCCGCGGACCATTGTTTGGGACCCTTTTCCAGACCGGCAAAAATAACGGAGATTTCATCGCCCACTACATCAGCAATCTGGTTCCAGTCGATCTTGGCAAGCTGTTCACCCAGCGGGACATTCATCTTTTTGTCAATCAAGAGAATTTTGAGCTGGTTCCACACAAGCAGAACATCAAGCGTGTTGATGGACAGACTGAAGATAGCGTTGGAAGGGACGGCGCGTTCGACACGGTAACCTGCGGGACCCTTTTCAAAGTTGGTGCGGGCAGATGAGTCCATACTGTCCGACCATTGGGAAAAAGAGGTCAGTTTCAGGCCGTGGTCTGCTGTGAGGGAATATGCGCTCCATTCTGTGCTGAGGATTCTTAGCAGAGGAATTGTTTTCGCGGATTGCGCCAGTTCCTTATCGTGCATCAATTGAAAATAGAATGATTCTTTGGGGACTTTTTGAATGGCTTCTTTCACCCAATTTTCCTGCGCGAGCGACGGCTGGGCAGGGGCAGTGGAGAGAATGAGGTCAAGAGCGGATTTGGCGAGTTCCAGCGATGTGCAATAAACAAGCAGTTCATCCTTGTTCTTTATGACCCTCGCGCAATATCCGAAAGATGTCTGTCGGATGGCTGTGCCGCGGTAGAGTTCATCCGTGCTGTTGGGCATTGCGGCGAGCATCATGCCACTTAACTTGAAATTTTGCGGGTCGGGAATTTTGGCAATAGCGACTGAAGCGGATATGATGCCGGGCGAAATCGGTATGGGCAATCTGAAGTTAAGACCTGCGGAACGCGCACCCTGGGACGGTTTGGCGGCATATCCCGCAATCACAAAATTTTGGCTGAACAGATCCCAAAAACTGCCGGAACCGGACGGCTCGTCGGTGAACGGCGGTATATTCATCTCGGCCAGCGCCTGATTTTCCGCTGTATGAGCGTAGGATGAGATGAGCTGAGAAAAATTGGTGCCGCTGAACTGTTCGCGGAACTGCTTAAAATTGCGCAGAGATATCAGCATATTCGCATTTTGCGGAAGGAAGTTTTCCAGCTCCAGCGCATGAGACGGCGAGGGAGCGTACTCGGTGAGCGGTTCGCGGTCGGGATGCGGCGTGTGAGCCAGAAACTCGCGCCACGCCCAGAACGCTCCGGCGGAAACAGCGGCGGCGAATGTTACATAGATTGCGATGCGCGCGGGTTTGGTCACAGGTCAGTCCTTTTGTCGTCCACTTTCAGCTCAAGTTCAAACGCGAGGTCGTCCCACTTGTCGGCTTCCTTTTGTTCATTCATTTTGTCATAGAGTTCAGCAAGCTGTCCGGCGATTTCTGCAGCTTTCGGGATATTTTTGGCAGAATCAGCGGCGCGGTATTGGGACTCCAGGTCCGAGGCCAGCTTACGGAATCCGGGCATTGAGTGGTCCAGTTTCCGTTGTGCGGATTCTTTTCTGTCCATCCATTTCTGGACAGCGGATGGGAGCGTGAGCGATTCGGCGGCCTTTTTCCCGGAATCAGCCATGTCGATGGCGCGGTTAAAATATTCGTTGTTAATGTGATGGTCATATCCTTCCTCGAAAAGCGCATGGGCTTGTGCGCGTATTTTGAGGGACTCGTCCCGGTTATTCAGTTTTGTTTCGAGCAGGTCTGCGGCCGTGGATAACTCAACAGCAGCCGCGGCAGGGTTTTTGCTTTTCTGTGAGAGTTCCGCAGATTTCTGGTACCATATTACGGCTTGCGCATAATCAGCATCAATAGTGCAAACATCTTTTGCCACCATTGAAGCGTAAAATGCGGCCAACCCGATGTTCCCGCTCGATAGATATTTTTCAAAATTGGCCCTATTTTCAGCGACAGATTTCGATTGCTTTAACCCATCTAAAAGACCGCTCCCGGAACTGGAGTTGTCCGAGGAATCTTCCGATTCATTATCAGTTTCCTCTTCATCAATTTTGTTCCACAATTCTTCGGACTTTTTGTTCCATATCTCCGCGTTTGCGGTGTCGTTATAGATAAATCTGTACAGTACGGTGATTTCTTCAGCCAGATCCTGAGCTTCATCGAGGTCGTCCTGCTTCAGCTTCTCATTGAACAGTTTTTCCACAGGTTGGACGATATTGCGCGGCACAGCTGAGGGTTCGCCGTCCTTGAAATATGCCTGGAACGCGATCTTGCCGTCGTCGGTGAAATGAGTTGCGTTGCCTTCCAGTTTTTCCCGCACGTAGTTGGCGGTGAACCGCGGCTTACCATTGGGATGGTACAGCGACACATTCTGCATAGTCCTGCTCAGTTTGCCTGCCTCGATGAATATACTGCGCAGCTCTTTCAGATACTTTGCTGATATGGATTCATCGGGCAGATACGAAATATTCCTCAAAAATACCGGCAGCGTCTTTTGATGCCTTTGGAACCTGACGGACGCGCTGAACATGACAAAGACAATGCCTGGAAACAGCCACAAATAAAAATATTTGAGCATAAGATACAGCGCGTACTTTGCCAGCCCTTCCGCGCCTTTCGTCTTAAAAATATACAGGGACTGTCCGTAGATTGATTTTATGAACAAGTCGGCATACTCCCAGGAATCAGACCATTTCCCTTTGGAAAGAAGATGTGTCAAAGTTACTTCCTTATTTTGTTTAAACGCTTTGACCTCGTACAAATGACCGTCCTCGTAATACATTTTTTGCAGGCCTTCACGGCCGTAAATGCCAAGCACAGTTTCTGTGCCTAGCGCGCCGCTTGGAAAATAGTTGCGCTGCACACCGATCTGTTTGCCGTCCTTCCAGTTGGATTCAGTCAGCAGAGTACCCGTTTGGGAAAGAGTCCTGCCCGGCCCGTTAAGTCTGCCGGACTCGTAATGCCACTCCCCGCTCAGAGAACCGTCGGGATGGAACCGTTTCAGCGCTCCATGATACAACCGGTCTGTCACCTCGGCCGTCTGGAGCAGATTACCGTCGGAAGAGTAGTGGTGTTCCAGCCGGGCCTGTCCGTCCGCCATAATGCGCACGTGACTGATGGCGCCTGCCTGATAGTAAGCGGTAGCGTGACCTACAGCAATGTCGTTCTCATAAGTGGCCAGACCCTGAGTTTCGCCTGACGGATAGAACATACGTGCTGTTCCCTGCCGCAAATCGCGGGAATAGGAAATCAGACCGGACGGATGTCCGGATGAGTCATATATTTTGAAAAGCCCATCGCGCATATTATTCTTGTAGCGGCCTTGCATAACAAGCGAATTATTTTCTTCGCGGAAAGCGCGTGCGGACCCGTCGGGGATTTTGCCTTCGCGGTGTAATAACTTGCCATACACGTCTGTTTTTTCAGCGGCAATTTCAGCGTTGCCTTTATAGTATGTGATTTGCTGTGAACTGTCTGGAAACCGGACAGCTTTGCCCCGCGTTTCGGCGTGCAGGGAGAACGGGATGACAGGCAGAATGAGAAAACTGCAATAAATACGCCAGCTGTACGGGCGATGCCCGGAGCAGTGACTGCGGAATGATTTACTGAAACTTACTGCAGTGCTACTTTTTACCCCCGTCGGTGTTCTCCTTGTCCTTGAACATTTCGGAA
>CAYHWZ010000161.1:0-5978 GCA_964359975.1 uncultured Elusimicrobia bacterium
GAAGATTCGGAGCTTTATTTTTGCCGCAGTCCTGTCCATTTTCGCGCTGTCACAGGGTGTGGTTTTCGCCGATACGTTCGACAAAGTGGCCAAGAAAATTTCGTCCGGGTCAAAATCTCTGGCGAACCGCAAAGTCGCCGTGCTCCCGTTCCCCTACCACGACGGACGCGAATCCAAAGGGTCTACCATCGTTTCCGAACGGCTCGTCACAAAACTGGTTGAAATCGGCAAACTCGACATTATCGAACGTTCTTTGCTGGAAAAAGTCTTGAAGGAACTCAAACTCCAGGCGTCCGGCGCTATCGACGACAATTCCGCCAAACAGCTCGGCAAAATACTCGGCGTCGAAGCCGTTGTCAGCGGCACTATGATAGACCTCGGCGACAAGCAGATAGAACTGAACGCGCGCCTGATTAAAACCGAAACCGGCCAGATCATCGTGGCAGCGAGCGGCAATGTGGACCGCCAATGGAACGACGAACCGCTGACCACCGCGAAGAAAACAGTCGACGAGGACGCCAAAACCGAATCTCCCAAAGTGTCCCAATCCAAACCCGCGCAACTCAGTCAATCTGAACCCGGTCAGTCCGCGCCTGAACCTGCGGCCAGACAACAGCCAGTCATGATTACCAACCGCGACCTGCCCAGCGGCGGGATGGGAGATTCCCGGGACAGCGGCATGATGCGTCAGCCGGACATGGACAATATGCCGCAGGAACCCACGTCGATGGAAATGGGGAACGAAGAATCGTGGTTCGGAACCGGGGAAGGTTTTATGCTCGATGCAGGGTTCCCGCACGAAACCGTAAATTCGCCTGTGGGACAGGAAATCGTGCACGGTATCAATCTGGTGCGTAACGGCGAAGTGGAAGAAGCCGAACAGCTTTTTGCAATGATGAAAAAAAGTCTGCGCGACAAAACCCAGCTTTTGGCTGTGGCTGAACTCGGGCACAGCGCCGCGCTTTTCCGCAAAGGGCAAAAGGAACTGGCCGTGCGCATGGCGTATTCAGTTTCACAGCAAAAACAATGGCCCAGGATCAGTTCCGTGGCCAATTTCCTCCTCGGCAGATACGCGGAAAAGCTTGGCAGAATGGACAAAGCCCGCCAGAACTATTTGGAAGTTGTGCGCACTGTCCCGTTCAGAACACCGCTCGTCATTATGGCGGGCAGCCGGTTGAAACAGCTTGATTCCGGTCGGATGAATACAGCCGATTCTCCGTCACGTCCGGAAATGAGGCAGGACCGCCGGGAAAAAGTCATGGAAATCAGGAAAGATAACCGGCAGGAACGCAGACAGGATTTTCAGGAACGGCGCACGGACCGGCGCCGCTGAACAGCGGATGCCGCCGCTTTCACTCGAACAGCTCGCAGATTCGCTCACTGCAGAAGGAAAACTCTACGAAAAATTGACGGACCAGCGTGTCCGCTGTTTTGCCTGCGGGCACCGGTGCGTTATTTTCGAAGGGAAACGCGGGATTTGTAAGGTGCGGTTCAATGACGGCGGCACGCTTAAAGTACCTTACGGATATGTGGCTGCTCTGCAATGTGACCCGACGGAAAAAAAGCCCTTCTTTCATGTCTTGCCCGGTTCGCTCGCGCTCACTTTCGGTATGCTCGGATGCGATTTTCACTGTGCGTATTGCCAGAACTGGGATATTTCCCAGGCCATCCGCGACCCTGAGGCCGGTACAGACCCGGTGAAAATCAGCGCGGACCGTGTCATCGATACAGCGCAGGAACGTAAGGCAAAACTTGTGGTCAGTTCTTACAACGAGCCGCTCATCACCGCGGAATGGTCGCAGGATATTTTCGAACGCGCGCGGAAAAAAGGGTTTAAGACCGCGTTCGTTTCAAACGGTAACGCGACACCCGAAGTCCTCGCTTTCCTCCGTCCGCATCTCGACGCGTACAAAGTGGATTTGAAAAGTATGCGCCAGGAAAATTACCGCGAACTCGGCGGGAAATTGTCCGCTGTGCTGGAAACTATCGCACAGCTTTGGGAACAGAAAATCTGGGTGGAAATCGTCACTCTGGTCGTGCCCGGATTCAATGACTCCGATGAGGAATTGAAGGAGACAGCGGCGTTTTTGGCTTCGGTTTCAAAAAATATCCCGTGGCATGTCACTGCTTTTCACAAAGATTACAAAATGACTGACCCGGAAAATACCGATGCCCGCACATTGCTCCGCGCCTGCCGCATCGGCGAAGAAGCCGGTCTCAATTTTGTCTATGCAGGCAACCTGCCGGGCCGGGTGGAAAAATATGAAAATACTTTTTGTCCTTCATGCAAAAAAATGCTGGTCGAACGCGTCGGCTACCGGATTCAGCAGAATCTGGTCACACCTGACGGCAAATGTCCGCACTGCAGTGCGCGTGTGCCCGGGATCTGGTCCTGATGATTTATAAATATTTTCTGCGTGAACTGCTGTTTTTAGCTGACCCGGAAAAGGCGCACGGAGTTGCGCTCACCCTGCTGCGCGCCGGCGAAAATTCCGCTCTTCTGCAAAAATTAGCTTCCGGTATTTTTAACTATTCGCACCCGTCGCTCGAATCCACCGTCTGCGGAATCCAATTCAAAAATCCCGTGGGACTTGCCGCAGGATTCGACAAAGACTGCGAATTGACTTGCATTTTGCCCCGTCTCGGATTCGGGTTCGTCGAGTCCGGCACATTGACTCCCAAACCCCAACCCGGCAACCCGCCGCCGCGCCTTTTCCGTCTGAAAGAACAGCACGCGCTCATCAACCGGTTCGGGTTCAACAACCGCGGAGTCGAAGCATCGGCGGAATATCTAAAATCCCTGCCCCAACGTCCATCCGCGCTCGGATTAAGTATCGGCAAGAACAGTTCCACTCCGCCGGACGAAGCACCGCAGGATTATGCGGACTGCGTGGAAAAATTGTTCCCGTACGCTGACTATTTCGCCCTGAACGTAAGCTCGCCCAACACTCCCGGACTGCGCGACCTCCAGCAAAACCTTGCCCCGATTCTGAAATCCGTGCAGGAAAAAAACCGCGCTCTTGCGGACAAATATCTGCTGTCTCCGCGCCCGGTTTTTGTGAAAGTGTCGCCGGACCTTTCGACGGAAGATTTGGATAAGCTCGCGGAATGTTGTATAAATCATCAGTTGGCGGGATTGATTGCCGTCAATACAACGGTGAACCGCGATAATGTGCCGTCCACCGCGCCGTCTCAGGGCGGATTGAGCGGTCAGCCGCTGGAAAAACGCGCCACTGAAATGGTGCGTCACCTGTACAGGAGTTTTGGAACGAAATTGACAATCATGGGAGTAGGCGGGATTTTTTCAGCCGAGGACGCGTACCGGAAAATACTGGCCGGCGCGTCGCTGGTGCAGATTTACACGGGCTGGATTTATGAAGGGCCGGGAATGGTCTCGTGCGTCAACCGCGGATTGGTGCAACTGCTGAAACGCGATGGTTTTAAGACGCTGAGCGAAGCGGTCGGAGCGGAATCAAAGTGAACCCGCTAATCGTTGCTCTGGACCTGGACCCGTCGGACGCGTACCGCGCAATCAGCGCACTTAGCCCGCACCTGGACATTTTCAAAATCGGCAGCCGTCTCTTCACCGCGCGCGGACCCGAATGTGTGAAGCAGGTCACAGCCCGACGGAAAAAAGTGTTCCTGGACCTTAAGTTCCACGATATTCCCAACACCGTGGCTGAAGCGTGCCGCAGCGCAGCGCGGTTGGGCGTGTGGGGTCTTACCCTGCACACTTACGGAGGTTAGGAAATGATGAAGCGCGCAGCCGAGGCAGTGCAAGACGAATCCAGGCGCCTGCGCAAACCGCGCACTCTGCTCTTTGGCGTAACGGTACTGACGAGCATGGACCATTCTGCGCTAAATGAAGTGAACGTAAAGTTGAGTCCGGCCAAACAGGTGGAACAACTCGCACTGTTGGCAAAAAAGTCCGGCCTCGACGGTGTGGTATGTTCCGGACGCGAAATCGAAATAGTGCGCCGCGCGTGCGGGAAGAAGTTCTTAATCGCGGTCCCTGGTCTCCGTCCCGCAGGCAGTGAAAAACGCGACGACCAGAAACGTACCCTGTCCATATCGCAGGCCGCCTTGCTCGGCGCGGATTACTTTATCGTAGGACGCCCGGTTCTGGAAGCGCGCGACAAAGTATCGGCGGTAAAAAATCTTTTGATGGAGGTAAAACGCAGTGAATGAACAAGAGGTTAAAAATCTATTTGTGGAAAAAGAAGCTTTGCTGGAAGGCCATTTTCAGCTCACGTCCGGACGCCATTCGGATACTTACCTGCAGTGCGCCAAAGTCCTGCAGTACCCGGCCATCGCCGAACGGCTCGGCGTTGCTCTGGTGGAACGTGTCAAAGGTGAAAACGCCGGCATTCCCGTTCGTCTCGACGCAGTCTGTGCGCCTGCTGTCGGCGGCATTATCCTCGGTCACGTGGTAGCCCGCGCTCTGAACGCCCGCGCTATTTTCGCCGAACGCGACCCGTCCAGCGGTCAACTCATTCTGCGCCGCGGTTTTGCCATCAAGCCGCGCGAATCCGTGCTCGCCGTCGAAGATGTCATCACCACCGGCGGTTCGCTCAAGGAAATCGTGCAGATGGTGCAGACTGCCGGAGCCAAACTCATCGGCGTGGCCGCAGTGGCCGAACGCAGCGCCACGCAAGTGGATTTCGGCACGACCAAAACTGTCCTGCTCAAACTGCCCATGAAAGATTTTGCCTCTGCCGACTGCCCGCTCTGCAAACAAAATATTCCCGTGGTCAAACCCGGCAGCCGTCCGCCTGTGCCCGCATGATCACTTACCGTTCAGCCGGCGTATCCATCGACGCCGGCGACGAGCTCGTCCGCCGCATAAAAAAAATCACCGGCAACCGTAAAGGTATGTCCGGTATCGGCGGTTTTTCCGGTCTGGTCCCTCTGCCCGGCGCAAATCAGAAACAGTTCCTTTCCGGTTGCTGCGACGGAGTCGGCACCAAACTTAAACTCGCTTTTCTCACCGGCGTCCACGACACCGTCGGTATAGACCTCGTGGCCATGAACGTGAACGATCTCATCTGTTCCGGCGCGCGCCCGCTTTTTTTTCTGGACTATTTTGCCTGCGGAAAGCTGGACGTGAAAATCGCGGAACAAGTCATCCGCGGTGTGCAGAACGGATGCGAACAGTCCCAGTGCATTCTCCTGGGCGGCGAAACTGCCGAAATGCCGGGATTTTATGAAAGCGGTGAATACGACCTTGCCGGTTTTGCCGTCGGTATCGCTGACAAAAAGAATCTTTTCAAACCGGACCGCATCAAGCCCGGCGACGTTATCCTGGGTCTGCCCTCCAGCGGACTGCACTCGAACGGTTACTCTCTGGTGCGCAAACTTTTTTCCGAATCTGAACTTAAGAAAATGCGCCGCGAACTGCTCATGCCTACCCGCATTTATGTGAAAGATGTCCTGCCGCTGATTACAGAGCGCCGCTGGGTGGAAAAAGGTCTGCTCAAAGGTATGGCGCATATCACCGGCGGAGGATGGACGGAAAATATTCCGCGTGTCCTGCCCAAAAACGCGGACGCCATCATGCATAACGCCCGGCGTCATGTGCCGGAACTGTTTGATAAAATACAAAAGCGGGCCAAATTGCCCGACGCTGAAATGTTTCGCACGTTCAATATGGGAATCGGACTCGTGCTGGTCCTGGACAAAAAGTGCGCCGCAGAAGCGCAGAAAATCCTGAAATCGTCCGTAGTGCTCGGCGAAATCGCGCGCGGCCGTCAAAAGGTGGTGTTCGCATGATTGACCGTTATACCCGAAGCGAAATGTCGCGCATCTGGACCGACCAGTACCGTTTTGAAAGAATGTTGAAGGTGGAAATCGCCGTTGCCGAAGTGATGTGCAAGCGCGGCATGGTCCCCAAATCTGATTTGAAAAAAATCCAGTCGCGCGCGAAAATCAACGTGCGCCAGATAGCGGAACTGGAAAAAACTCTGAAACACGATGTCATT
>CAYHWZ010000162.1:0-5933 GCA_964359975.1 uncultured Elusimicrobia bacterium
TCGCTCGAAGACAGAGTCCCAAGCGCCGCAGGGTTCCAGTAAATCGCGCCGACATCGTCTTGAGCTGCAGTGAACGTACCGCCCATTGCTATGGCGCGTGCACCCACTGCCCGCTGTTCAAATGCCGACTGTGCAGCGCCAGCATACAACAGGCACATTGTTAAAACCATGCCTGGACGCAGGATGCACTTCGGACGAATCATCATCATCATCTCAGCGCGGCCACCACGCCGGTCGAGCGGTCCTTTGCACTTGTTTCAACTGATTCCGCTTTGAGCTGATAGAAGTAAAGACCATTCCGCACCGTTGTATTATCATCGTCGCGGCCCTGCCAGGTGAACGACCCGCTGCCCGACGGAAGCGGCGTATTCGAGCCGAATTCCTTTATCACAGTCCCGTCCGCATCAAAAATCCGCAATTTCACATTCGACTTCTCCCTCAGCTTGAACGCGAAAGTTACATTGTCCCGTACTCCGTCATTGTTGGGTGAAAACGGATTATTGTCCGTGGTCAGCGACTGGATGAGTTCGTTTGGGTCGCCGGTGTCCTCTTTGCCGGCGTTCACCAGTTGGATATTATCCAGCGCCAGAGTGCCCTTGCCGCCGACAGATTTCAGCAATGTGAACCGGATATCCTTCAGTTTGCGCAGGTCGAGCGTGCTGCCGCCAGAAACCGTCTGAAAAGTTTTCAGAGGCAGTGTCATGGTCTTCCAAATGCCGTCTGTGACGGCCAATGCGGGCACTTTTGAAACGAACCGCACACCAGCGCTGTCCAGCACGTTCAGTTCAAAGTCATTGACACTGCCGGAATAGTTGTAGGAGAATTGGAACGCGTCCGTGAGCGTGGAATTGATATTCAGTTTTCGCACCATAGTGCAGTAGTTTCCGTTCCATAGAGCATAGTTCATGCGCAGAGCCCGTCCGTCCACGCTGTCCGCCACGCTGATCAGTGAGGCCACTGACGATACGTCCGCGGCTGTTTCCCAACTGGTCAGCGCAGGGTCCGTGTTTTCATCCATCTGGTCAATAGTCTTTATCACGGCTGCTCCCGCCTGGGTGACGGTGAACCGGATATCGTCTATCCACACGTTCCCGGTCCCGACGGAAAGTCCCGGGACAAAACTGATGACGAACTCAGTGATATTGCTGAAACATATTCCGCTGTTCGCGCAAGTATTTACAACGGAATCAAAGTTGCCGAACGGAATCACCACTCTCTGCCATGTCTTCCCAACGCCGCCTATCTTCACCGTCTGATTGGTCGCCGCGGCACCGAAAGTTATCTGAAAAGCTTCGTTGTCATTCGAACTTTTGGCGTAGAATTCTATCTGGTGCGCGTCGCTCAGGTTGGCGCTGTTGGGACAGTTATAATATCCAGCGTTGGTGACGGCGGCTTTTGAACCCGCATTGTACGTCAGTTTCAATGCCGCAGAACCGTTCACAAAATTGCCCAGCGATGTGTCCCGTGCTACAGTGACCGATGCGGCCGTGTCCTGAGTGAACGTGCCGATGGGACCGCCGAACTTGTTGGCGCCGGTTTCAAAATCGTCCAGCAGGATGCTGTTGGACGCCTGCGCCGTGCTTCGGACCAGTTCAATCTTGTCAATATCAAGCGCCCCGGATCCGCCCTCGTTCCGTTCAATCGCAATCTCCAACTGCTTTAGTCTGGACAAATCAAACGTGCCGTTGCCTCCTCCTGCCACCTGAAAATCACCCAATGGTATCGAAATTTCCTTCCAGACTGAACTGGGTGCAATGCTGGAAAACCGCTTGAACATCAGATCTCCGTCCGTGTCAGTGAACCGGAAAAGCAGGGGATTGGAATTTGTCGCCGACAGGCGGTAGTAGAACCTCACAGCCACATTCCGTTTCGCAAGGTCGGCTATTTCCATCAGCGAGAAATTCTTCGACAGTTGGGAGTAGGAGTCGGTCGTGTTGAAGTTGTAGTTCAGTTGGATCGCCTGGTCCGTCTGTCCCTGCACCAACAGCGCAAGATTGTCAGTGGTTGTTTTGTCTGTGTCAGCAGAGTACCCGATATTGACGTCCGCGCTGTCGATCATCAACGCGTTGAGCGGCAGGGCAAAGCCGGCAAGTCCGGACAGTACACAGCCGATCACTGCCGCGCATATTCCGCGGCGGTATGACCCGCTGTGTCTGTCCATTCTTGTCATTAGATTCCTCTTCGGCTCATAACATTTACTGCGCGGATGTAAAGGCCAGTTCCGCTATCGCTGTTTCTTTTCCCATGTTCGGGTTTGCGTCGCCGCTGCCGATGCCCACGTGGAGTTCAAATGACTGCTCGCCCGAAAGTCCGAGCATTTTTTTCAGTTCATAGCTCTTGCGTTCCGTCGTGTTCGTGTCCGGCTGGATTTTCACTGGCGCTTTCAGCAGCCCGCCGATCGCTTCCAGATACCATACGCCGGTCACGGACGCAGGTTTGACATTAAGTATCGGTGTCTTGTCGAGATTGACGGTCACCACACGATAAACAGGCGCGTATGATTTGTTTTTGGACGCGCCGGTCACGGTGATGGTGCCGTTATTTTCCTTTACTTTTGCGCCGGTATCTTCGCCGTTGATCCACTTTTCCATCCACGGTCCCAGACGCAATGCGCCGGAACAGGCCACTTCATCCCTGGTCGCCAGGCGGAACTCGCTGAACGTGACGGACTTGTCCAAATTCGGATCCTTGCTCAGACTGCTCACACCCATGTCCAGCTCAATCTCATGCGTGCCTGTCAGACCGGCCACTGTCCTGAGGTCGTATATGAGTTTGCCGGTCATGTTGGTGTCTGCCTGGACCTTCACGTACCCCTGCTTGATTTTTTCGTTCTTTGCTATCAGGTACCAGTATCCTTTGACGGCAGTTACGTCAATGGATATGTACGGCGACTTGTCGATATCAACGGTGAATTTCCTGTACACCACGCCGTAACTGTTCTTCATGGACGTGCCGCGGACAATATATTTTCCGTCGGAGGATTCAATCTTTGCTCCACTGGACATTTTGTCCGGCCACTTGTCCATCCAAACATCCGGCGATGATTTCGCAGGCGGAGCAGAAACTGCGCTTCCCGCAGATCCCTGCACTTTATCCGCCGCTCCGATCCGCCCCGATGCGGTCAACAGCATTCCGACTGCTACCAGTGCCGCCGAAACGCGGATGCCATTTCCGTGATACAATTTCATTGAACGCATACTTCCTCCTTTTCAGCGCTTCAGGATGTCTAAAGCAGCTGCCCCATATCCAGCTTGAAATTAACTTTCCAAGTTCTGGACGTTCCGTCAGTAAAATCTATCTGCGCGCGTATCCAAAGATATCTCGCGTCCACCACGGCTGATGCCGGCAGCGCCAGTTCAAAATCCGCGGATATTTCTTCGCCCGATTTCAGGTTTTTGATTGTTGCGGGGTCAGGACATGTTGCCGGAGATTTGAAAGTCGGCGCAGGTACATTGCCCGATGCCGCGATTTTCCAGGCATCCACTTTGACTTTGATGTCCGTCAATGATTTTGTTCCGCGGTTGGAAATTTTCAGAGTGACAGGCCACCTGGTTCCGATGCGCCCGCCGGTCTGCGATGCAACGGCCTTGACGGCAATCGGTCCTGCGAGTTCCGGCACATAACGCACACGGTATGTATTGGCATTCTTTTCCGCGTCAAAAAGGAACGTAACCTGTCCATCTCCAACAGCCGCAGGAACTTCTGATTCCAGACCCTTTTCCAGCTTGTACACCCGGACAGACGATTCATCCTCCCATTCATTAGGACAGTTCAAAGTCAGCAATGTTGTGCTTGCGTCCGGCTGATGAACTTCCATCTCCTTTGCGCTGCGTTTGACGATGAGATAATGACTGCCGAAAAGCTGCTGTCCGTTGAACCTGCTGAAAAATCCCGCTGTAAGTCCGCCGTCCGCTGACACTGCCATAAAACCGCCCGGCGCAATGGAGTGATTGCCGACGATCAGCGGTTCATTGTCGGAAAGGTTGCCGTACACATCCGTTTCTCCGTACCGGCTCCACACGATTTTGGCGCCCGGTCTGAGATACCCTTTCATTTCTTCACCGAGCATGCGGCTGATCACGTGCTGATGCAGTGCGGCTGCTACTTCTATCCATTTCTTTTCCAGGTTCTGGCGGATGAACGTGCGCGCCACACTTAGACCGTAACCGTGCACCATGTTCCATGTGATTTTCTGGTCTGAGTCCGACAATACGTCATCGGAAAGATTGTGCTGATAAAATATGACTCTGCCGTGCGCCGCAAATACCGACACTGGTTCGACCGTCCAGTTCCCTTTTCCCCACAGGTCATCATATTCTTTGAATTTAGGGAATGACAAAGACGCCATTCCGCAGAATCCTGTTTCATACGGAATCAGCCGGTCAAATCCTGCTTCAGTCATGAGAGGAATTTTTTTGCTGCTGCGCTCAGCTTCGTTTATCAGTCCCTGCGAGTATCCCGCGCTGACTGCGGAATCCATTGTATATATCCACCTGCGTGCTCCGACCTGGTCCTGGAACAGCAAATCCATCGGCGCTGTTTCCGTGAATTCACGCACGGTCTCCGCATTTCTTGCAACGACCATCGGATGTTCCGGCTGGACAACGAATCCCGGATTGCCGTTGTATTTTTCCTGCAGCATGGAGCCGTCGAGATTCTTCACCGTTATGGATTGCGCGCCCAGTTTTTTGAGAGTGGGACCTTCGTTCCACCATGTCGGATTGGTGTACGGCATGACCAGCATACCGCGCTTCCGTATCTTGGTTGTGAGATTTTTAAAATCTTCCAGCGTGCCGTATTCCGCGTCAGGCGGCAGGTAGTCCGGATAATTCTTGTCGAATCCGCCCGGCCAGAATGCGGCGAGATGCGCGATTGCATCCGTCGGCATCTGGTCAATGAAGTTGGACACCGTCGGGATATCCACGTTCGCAGACTGGTCCAATTTCAATATCGGCGACTGCACAAGTTTTTGGAAAAGACTTGCGGAAAGTTTTTTGTTCAGCGGCGCATATTGCAGGATGCCGCTGTCCTTCATATAGCTCCGCATCGCGTCATAAACTGATTTTCCCGCAACGATGCAAATCCGCGGACTCTGCCATGACCCGCCCGGCACAAGACTCACCGGCATCTTATGTGTGTAGTAACCATGCTTGCCGGACTCGTGCGCGCCCGTCTCAATAGTCGCCGGCTGAAATGTCTCGCTCGCCGGCACCATATAGAATGCCGCATTCCCGCTGTCTGTTTCCACCGAGGCAAAATCGCAGAACGCCGGAGGATACGGTTCCGACCACTGTTTTCCGGACTCATAGAATCCCGGATTCAGGCCGATACCGTGCAGGTGCGGCAGTGTCACTTGTTTCAGACCGTCAACGGTAAAAAGCAATCCCTGCGGCATGGAAAAAGAAAGGTAAGTTTTTACCGACCGGTTCTCCGCCGATGCACGCGCCGAAATTGTCTCCGTTCCGTCAAACGTGAATTCCACTTTCACCGTGCAGTTTTCTTTGACGGGTTTATAAACGAAAACCAGCCGGCGGTCCCCCGCATCCCAATTCCATTCGAATGATTTGTTTTTGGCGGCATCGCATATACCGCTCTCTATCCACGATTTGTCCTCGGCGTCCATCTGCCAGAGCGACATATTCACATTACCGTCAATCACGGGCCGGACAGCATTGCCCGCGGTCAGATAGTTCACCGCTCCGTTCTTCTTGCTGAAAGCGATTCTGTAAAAATCATTTTGAACAATGATTTCCTGCTGAGTTTCCTTGAGGACAGGTTCAGCCGAGCCGGACTGCGCGGACCGAAACAACTTGGAAAACTTTTCCGCGTACTCATCGCCTACGGACTTGAGTATATCGCCGCGTTCAGCAACAGTCCTTTCACCGACTGTCAGCGCCGCGCCTGCAGACGGGCACACAGGCACTGATTGTGGA
>CAYHWZ010000163.1:0-5905 GCA_964359975.1 uncultured Elusimicrobia bacterium
ATATTTGTGGTCGTAGTATGCGGATGAATAGGAACCTTCTGTGAGGAGCACGACGACAGGGTCAGATTTATGGTCGGCGTGGACGGCGAATTCGAGATTTTCGCGGAACTTTCGGCAGAGGTCTTCGATGGGCATGATGGCGTACTTGCCGAGAAACTCTGGGAATAAATGTTTGACCACGCGCTGCCATTTGAGTACGTAGCTGGCGCCGGACGGGATGCGGAGGTTGTCTTCGAGTATGACATATTTGCCGTTGCCGAGGTGGACGAGGTCGGGTCCGTAAAGGTGGACGTGGATATTTTCAGGGACGCTCAGTCCTTCGCATTCGGGGTAATAATATTGGGATGTTTTGATGAGTTCTTCGGGCACGACGGGGAATTTGCCGTGGTAGAGATCGTTCAGAAAAAGGTTGATGGCTGAGACGCGCTGGGAAAGACCTTTTTCGATTTTTTTCCAGTGGTCCTGGGGAATGATACGCGGGAGCCAGTCAACAGGGATGATGCGTTCTTCGCCGGGGTTCAGCAAAAATGTGATGCCTTCCTGCGCCTGGACCTGGTCGGCGCGGAGTGTACGGTCCTTAATTTTTTTTGGGCCGAGTTTGGTCAGTTCGGTCATCAGGGGCTGGTAATGCGCGCGGACGTCGGCGGCGGCAACGGAATGCTGGTCTTTGAATATTTCATTATAGACCGGCAGAGTCTTGTCGCGCCGGATTGCGGCGGATGCGTCGGGGTTCTTGTTCATGTTTGGGTTCTATAATTCTAGCAAATTATTTGGGGGTTGGGAGATGGGGATTTTTTGCGGTTTACGGGTTTAAGAATTATTGGTGGTAGAAGAGTTATGGTAACCGTTCTATCGGGTGCCCCATTTTTCTTTTTGCTTGTCCCCTCCTTCGGCGGGCAGGCAAAAAAAACGGGGCGCAAAAAGAAAAAAGACACCCCACGAGCCATTCACTCCCTGCTTTGGGCAAGGCCGCCAACTCATCCCGACGTTCCGTCGGGATTCAAACAATGGCGGCATAGGAAAATTGAAGCCCAAAACAGTCCGTTCATAGACGGCTCGAAGGGGACCCAAAAACAAAAAGCAAATTCCTTGATGATGTTTCTTTGCTGTTGGTCCCCCTTCGGGCGCGCCTATGAGAAATTCTCTTTTAGCTTTCTTAGAATACCTTAGTCGCCGCTGTTCGAAATCCCGACGGAACGTCGGGATAAGTTCGGCGACAAAGAGATAAAAGAGAATTTCTCATGCCCGTTGCCGTGCCCGCCGATGAGGAGGGGGGTGTCTTTCTTTTTCTTTGCGCCCCGTTTCTTTTTCTTGGACAAGCAAGAAAAAGAAATGGGGCACCCCGCGGAACGGAGACCGCAAAATTAATACAGCTTATTTCTTCTTCGTGGTTTTTGAAGTAACTGTAACGGAAGGAATCTTCCCGAAACGGACTGTGGCGGACATACGGTGCGCCTGGCCGAGTTCGCCGAAGGGGATGAAGGCATAGTCTACGGAATAATTTCCGAGCCGGAGTCCGCCGCCCATGGACAGGCCTGTACCGGCTTCGGCAAATCCGTCGTGGCCGGCCCGGAGCGAAAATTGCGGGATGCGGGCATTTCGCGCGCTGGCTGAAGAACCGATGTTCAGTTCGCCGCCGAACCGTACGTTGAGTGTCTGGTTCAATGGCTTTTCAAAGTCTGCAGAGAATATCAACATCTGGCTCTTGAGCAATGCGTAGGTCACGCCGAAGGTGTAACTTAATGGTAACGGGACGGCGTCTTTGTCGTATTTGAGGTCCGGGCCCATGTTTCTCACTGTGGCGCCGAGCGCGAGTTTGGGTCCGAGACGGTAGAGCAGTCCGATGTCGCCGGCCGGGACGCTGGATTTTAAGCCGGCGATTTCCTGGCTGACGTATTTCAGGTTAAGTCCCACACCAAGCCGTGCTGTGGGGACATACATCATGGTGACGGTGCCGGCGGAATCTGTGCCGGTGAATGATTTGCCGGTCTTTGAACCGCTGTCCGCGCCGACGTTGACTTGCGTTTCCTCAATGTTGCCGTACATTCCGTATATCATGTTGCCGCCGAGCACGAACCGTCTGGATTTGCCGAGCGGATGCGCGTATCCGATGTATGAGAAATTGGAGTTCAGTATATACTGATAATGCATGAAGGACGCTTCGGGTCTGTCGGTACCGTAAAGTCCGGCTGGATTGTAATTGGCTGCTATCACGCCGCCGTACGAAATGGCTGTGTATGCGTTGCCCATGGCAATGGACCGCGCGCTCACGCCAAGGTTGAGGAACTGCACGCCGGTGGTGCCCGCACGGGGCGCGGCGTGGACTATTGTGAAAAGTGGAAGGTTGAAAGTGGAAAGTAAAATTGCCGAAAATATTAGCCGCAAGACGGTAGATGGGGTCATCCGCCTTGCTCCGCAATTTAAATAGTTTTCCGTTCTATTTTTCATATCTCCGCTTTCAACTTTCCACTTTTTACTTTCCACTGTCTTCATCTTATTATGGCGATTTTGCCGGTCACCTTTCTGCCGGCCGGGTCCGTAATGAGATAGAAGTACATGCCGCTGACAACCGTGTCGCCTTCTTCGTTCTTAATGTCCCACCGCACGCGGGAAGTGGCGGACGATTTCAGTTCACGCACTTTTTCGCCGGTCAGATTGTAAATCAAAATTTTGGCGCTGTCGGTGATGTTGTCGAATATTATGCCGCTCTCCTCGTTCGACGATGAATACGCGGTGCCTTTGCTGGCGTTGCCGGAATTGGGGCGGAACGGGTTCGGGTATACGATAAAGTTCGAGAAGTCCGCGGCAGGCGAACGAGGGTTCACTGCCATGAAAATTGTGAAGTGGTCCACTTCCACCTGGATGGTATCTTTCAGCGGGTCTGTGGCTAGCCAGCGGCCTGTCACTTTCCAGCCGGAACTTGCTACATCGTAATACGCGACTTTATAAGCATAGTCGTCGTTGGTGTCCGTGGGCGTGGCGTCGCGGTAAGGGAGTGTGAGCGCGACAGGTCTGGTGGGCTGGACTTTGCCTTTGGGCCCGGACGCGTCAATGCTCAGCATGTTGGACTCGTTGCCCGGAATCATGGATATGGCGGACGGAACATAGCTCGCGGCATTCGCACCGGGCGCACCTTTCAGCGCCGTCAGTGTGCCGCTCTGTGCGCCGATGGATATCTGAAGCATGACTTCACCGCTGAATGTGCCGGGGAGTATGGAGACTTTCATACCGTTGTTCACTTCGAGTGTCATGGGCGTAGTGTCCGCGTTGGTGAATGTCATGTAGAATGCAGTGCCAAGTGTGAGATCTATCTTCGCTGTTGTGCCGGCTGCAGTGACAGTGGTTTTGATCTCGTTGCCGTAGAATACGGACGTAGTTATTTTCACCGTGTTGACCGGACTGGCGCTGTCGGTGACTGTGAGAACTATGGCATTGTCGCCGGTGTCCAGATCAAAGCTTACGTCAATCACGCCTTCGGATGAAACGGTCGGAGTCTGTTTAAGCGTGCCGATTTTGGCGCCGGTCTGTGTGATGGCGGCAGTGTACGGAGATACGCCGCCTGCGACCTGCCAGACAATTTTTGCCGAAGCCGTGGATGTGGCTGTGGGCGGCAGGGTAAGCCAGGTGACTACAGGCGTGGATGAATCGAATCCGATGGGCGTAGGTTTGTCCAATGTGGTTGCGTTGATGGACGCGCTGTAGGCGGTGTCCCATTCCGTCGATATTTTCACCTTGAAATAATATTTTGTGCTGGCGGACAGACTGGTGAACGTGCTCGTACTGCCTGTCACCAAGCCGGATGATTTGTTGAATGAGAAATCGCTCATGGTGGAAATCACCGCGGTAAATTTCGCGCTGCCCACGCTCTTCCATGTTACGGTCATACTGCTGTAGCCCACCATTATGAACGCGGGTGAAAGTGTGGTGGTCGGCGGAGTCGTCGGCACGGGTGCCGCGGGCGTCAGTGTGGAAATTGCCGGCGAGTTGTAGGACGAATCGCTTTCAGACGATATTTTCACTTTGAAATAATAGGTGGTCTGTTCGCTCAGCGAGATATACGATGTGGACGCGGACGTTATCTGGCCGGAACTGAGCACAAGACTGAAGTTGCTGACCGACGACAATGCCACGGTGTAACTGCTCGAACCTACCGCTGTCCAGCTCACAGTCAAACTGCTCGGCCATACATTGCTGAACGAAGGAGTGATGCGTGTGCCGGAAGTTGACAGCGTGAGCGCCATGAGAGATGAAGTGTATGCCGAAACATCTCCGCGCCGTCCGAACGCTGATGCACGGAAATAATATGTTGTCCCCGGTGCGAGCGTGGAAGTCGCGGCAGTCAATGCGAACGTGATGCTTGTCGTGTAAATGCCGAATCCGGAATCTGTGGACACGTGAACCTGATAGCTGGTCGGCGGAGTGAGAGGATTGCTGTTCGCGCTCCAGGCCACGGTGATGGCGACAGATGAGACTTCCACTGTTGAAAGTGAACCCGGCACGGACGGCAATGTGGATGTGGATGCGACGATTGTGACAGAACTGATGCCCACACCCACTGACCGCGCGGAAATTGTGTAGTCAGTGTTGGGCGCAAGTCCGGTGAGCGCAAGTGTAGTATTGCCCGCGCCGGCCAATGCGGAACTGGTGGCGGACACTTCAAATGAACCGGTCGTCACAGAAAGTATGGTGCCTTGCGCGTTCCCATTCGGATTCAGCGTCACGCTCAACGATGTGGTGAATATCTGGTAACTTACCGACGCCGGCGCGGGGTTGCGGGTCAATGTGGAGATAACGGGCGAACTGTACGCGGCATCGCTTTCCGTGGATATTTTAACTTTGAAATAATACGAAGTGTTTGCGCTCAGGTTGAGATAACTCGTCGAAGATTGTGGCATGACAACGGAACTTATCACCGATGAGAAATCCGACTGCGTCGCCAGCACGGCGGTATAGCTTGCTCCGGTGACAGACGACCATCCGACTGTAATCGTGCTAGCGGTCACCTGTGAAAGCGACGCGCCGAGCGCTGTGATGTAGAGCGGTGTACGCGTTGTCAGGACCGTGTCATACTCTGTCGGCAGATTGTCCGCGTTGCGCGCGCGCACACGGAACCAGTATGTGGTGCTCGCGGTAAGTCCGCCGATTGACGCAGAATTGACCGTTGACCAGCTCGTGGACGTGACCGCCGAAGTAAAGTTCGGCACGGTGGAGTACTGCACCTGGAACTGCGTGCCTGCAGGATTGCTGTTCACCGACCAGCTCAGCGCGGCCTGGGTGTGATAGACATAAGTGAAACTCGAACTGCTCGGCACAGCGGCGCGCGTGTATGTGGACAGTTCATTCGAATAAGCCGAGATGGATTCCGGGCTGTGCGAATGCGACTTGGCGCGGAAATAGTAGCGCGTGTTGGGAGCAAGGCCGGACATTTCCACAGCGTAGCCCGGATACGAACCTGCCGCGCTCGCGTACCGTCCTGCGGGCAACGTTGCGCTCTTTGTAGTGCGCGTGTCCGTTGCCGGATCATATTCCACTATCTCGGAAACGTATCCGCTGTCCAACCCGCCGAACACGTATATTTTCTTGTTGCCTGCATTGTACGACGCGGAAATGGAATATCGGCCCGTGGGCAATGATGCGCTTTTTACCATGCGGGAATCCGCGACCGGGTCATACTCGATGATTTCTGAAACAGCTGCGCCCACGTATCCGCCCATCACATAAATTTTTCCATTTTCAGGATACATTGCGGCGGCAGAGTCGTAGCGGCCGGAAGGCAGAGTTGCGGACTTGCGCGCGATTTCGTCTGTCCACGGATCATATTCCAGCACTTCGTTTAAATATGAACCATCGTTGCCGCCGAACAAATAAATCTTTTCTGTCAGAGGGCTGTACGCTGCGGACATAC
>CAYHWZ010000164.1:0-5892 GCA_964359975.1 uncultured Elusimicrobia bacterium
GACAGGTCCGCAGGCAGGTATTTTTGCAGACGCGGATCATACGCGCGCGCGTATCACGAAAATCACGCCGGGGAAGATTCAGCAGGAACTTTCACGCGGGCGGGTTGTGATAGTGGCGGGTTTTCAGGGGCTGAACCCGAATCAGGATATTACTACTTTGGGGCGGGGCGGTTCAGATTTAACGGCTGTGGCGCTGGCAGCTTCGCTCAAAGCGGATGCGTGCGAAATTTATACGGATGTGAAAGGCATTTATACCACGGACCCGCGCGTGGTGCCGGACGCGGCCAAACTGGCGCGCATTTCCTACGACGAAATGCTGGAAATGGCAGGCGCAGGTTCGCAGGTGATGCAGGGACGTTCCGTCGAAGTGGCCAAGAAGTACGGCGTGGAACTGCACGTGCGGTCCACTTTTTTTGAGGATGAGGGGACATGGATTGTGAAGGAGGTCAGCGGTATGGAAGATGTAGTGGTGTCGGGAATAGCTTTTGACAGGAACCAGGTGAAACTATCGGTGCTGGGCGTGCCGGACAGACCGGGCATTGCCGCAAAGATTTTTGGGTCGCTGGCGGTTTGCCGCGTCAATGTTGATATGATCATCCAGTCCGCGGCGCGCGGCCGGTCCAACGATATTTCGTTCAGTATTGCAAAGTCGGATTTGAAGAAAGCGCGTCCGGTTCTGGAAAAAGTGCGGGTACAGCTTGGGGCGGAACAAGTGACGAGCGAGGAAGATATTGCCAAAGTCGCGGTCGTGGGCGTGGGTATGCGCAGCAATCCCGGCGTGGCTGCGAAAATGTTCAAGACTCTGGCGGACAATAAAATCAATATCGAGATGATTTCAACGTCGGAAATCAAAATTGCCTGTGTGGTAAAGTCCAGCGAGTGCGACCGTGCTGTGCGGGCGCTGCACCGCGCGTTCCGTCTGGAAAAAACACGATGAAAAAAATAAACCGCCAGCCCCAGGTAAAACTGTTCGACACGACACTGCGCGACGGTACGCAGGGTGCGGGGGTTTCGTTGTCCGTCGAAGATAAGCTCCGCATTGCGCAGATTCTCGACCGGTTCGGCATTCATTATATCGAGGGCGGATGGCCGGGCTCGAATCCCAAGGACGAGATTTTCTTTCACAAAGCGCGTCAACTTAAAATAAAGCATGCGAAACTGACTGCGTTCGGGTCCACGCGTCGCAAGGACCGTCCTGCGCATCAGGATCCGAATCTGCTGGCCATTGTCAAGGTTAAGACTCCGTGCGCGTGCATATTCGGCAAGTCGTGGGACTTGCACGTTATCCATGCGCTCCGTGCCACGCTCGACGAAAATTTGAAGATGATTTATGATTCCGTCCGGTTCCTTAAATCGCGCGGTCTTGAAGTGATTTACGATGCGGAACATTTCTTTGACGGGTTCCGCGCCAGTCCGGACTATGCATTGCAATGTCTCCGCCGCGCACGGGAAGCAGGAGCCGATAACCTCACTCTTTGCGATACCAACGGAGGCAGTATCCCGTCTCAAATCACCGAAATTGTGCGGCACGTAATGCACGCGCTTCCGGGTGCGCCTATAGGTATCCATGCTCACAATGATTCTGAGTGCGCCGTGGCCAATTCCATCGCGGCTGTGCAGGAAGGATGCTGTCTGGTGCAGGGCACTGTCAACGGATACGGTGAACGGTGCGGCAACGCGAACCTTCTTTCAATCACGGCCAATCTCAAACTTAAACTCGGATATGACAGCGTGACCGACGCGCAGATGCACTCGCTCACTGAAGTGTCCAGATATGTTTCCGAAATCGCCAACATTGTTCCGAACGATCATCAGGCCTATACTGGATTTTCCGCGTTTGCGCATAAAGGCGGAGTGCATGTGTCCGCCATGGCGCGGCATACCAAAACGTATGAGCATATCGACCCTTCCATCGTCGGCAATCAGCGCCGGATTGTGATTTCGGAATTGTCCGGCCAGTCCAATGTGCTGCTCAAGGCGCGTGAACTGAAACTGGATTTTGCGAAGAATGAGCAGGCGGTGCGGCAGGTGATTGACGCGGTTAAAAAAATGGAGCATCAGGGATACCAGTTCGAAGGCGCGGAAGGTTCGTTTGCCATACTGGTACGCAAAGCGCTCGGTGAATTTAAGCCGCACTTTGCCTTGCAGGGTTTCCGCGCGAGCGTGGAGAAGACTCTTCGTGACGGGCGGGTGGTTTCCGAAGCCACGCTCAAACTGGTGGTTGACGGTAAAGAACAGCATACCGTTGCCGAAGGCGACGGGCCGGTGAACGCTCTGGATAATGCGCTCCGCAAAGCGCTCGAACCTTTTTATCCGCAGCTAAAGTCCATGTCTCTCGCGGATTTCAAAGTGCGCGTTATCAATGGTGAGGCCGGGACAAAGGCCAAAGTGCGCGTGCTCATCGAATCACGCGACAAAAAAGACGAGTGGGGCACGGTCGGCGTATCGGAAAACATCATCGAAGCCTCGTGGCAGGCGCTGGTTGATTCTGTGGAATACAAGCTCCTCAAAGAAGGTGTCCCGTCTCCGTCTGTAAAGCCGGCGGGCGGGGTTGCTATTCGGAAAGAGAATTAGTATAATTAAAAATTTCAGTTTATGACAAAGAAAACCAAGAGCAGTACCCATAGAAAAGAGAGCGCGTCTTCGTCGAAAAGCGCGCTCCATCTTGCTGCGTCTGTGCCCGCTCCGTCTGCAGGGACAGCGCGCCGGCCAAGAGCCGGGATTGTGGGGTGGAACTCTCCCCGGTTCATGGAATCGCACGGCGAATTGCTCCGCATTTTCAAAGAAAAAGTGGCGGCACGCGGATTGGAACCTGTTTTTCTGGGAATTTCCGGCGGATCGGACGTTATTTCCACCTGCGGTTCAGACTCTGCGAAAAGTGAAAGCAGTTCATCGCACCCGGCTCATAACGGGCACGGTACCGCAGCGTCGCTGGCGCATTATTGGCTGCCGTCCAGAGACATCGTCGCAGACCAGATAGAATTGTTGACGCACGAAGAGCAGTTGTCCGTTCTGGTTATGGTGCCGTGGTCGGTTCATTCGCTGGTGGGCATGCAGATGGCTGCGGCGCGTTGCGGAGTGCCGACTTTGTTTTTGCCCTGTTACTGCGCCTGGCCTACCATCGGAAAGGACGATTCACATTCCGCTGAGAAAAAAGCCATGATTGCCGGAATTCCTTACAGTCATTGCGCCATGCTTTTTCTGTCTGAAGTGTTGGGATTGTCTCGGATGGGAACCATGGACCGGTTTTTGAAAGATTTGAAAGAGAAGGATAAAAAAAGTTCAAAACCTGCGGCTGAAAATGTGTCCGGGTTGAACGAAGATACGGCGGAGATGCTGGACTGGGCCGCGCAAAGGTGTGCGGATATTGAACTGCATAAAGTCACGCCGCGCAGATTTTTTTCACAGGCAGCGTTTCACAACGCCATTTGCGTGGACCTTGCGCTGGGCGGTTCTGCGGAATCGGTGCTTCATCTCACGGCGCTGGCGCGTGAATCCGGCGTGCCACTGCCCCTTTCAGGGTTCAATGAACAGGCGAAACAGGTCCATTCTCTGGCGCACATGGACCGCAACGGTGAATTCACCATCGGAGATTTTATGCAATGGGGCGGGTTGTCGGGACTGGTGGGAGTGTTGAGGACTTCCCTGCAGGCCGCGCCGACCATCAGCGGAAAGAATATTTTTGAGTTATCCAAAGATTTTGCCGGACTGAAATCCCAGTTCCGGCTGAACCATACTTACAAGAAGCATGAATCACTCGCAGTCTTTTCCGGTAATCTGGCGCCCGAAGGCGCTGTGTTGAGAGCGTCAGGACTTGCGGACCGCTGGCTGAATTATTCCGCGCCGGCAACAGTGTTTGATTCCGAGTCCGAATGTGTGAACGCAGTTATGTCTAAAAAAGTGAAGAAAGGCGATTTGCTGGTGGTGCGATACTGCGGTCCCAAAGGCAGTCCGGGAATGCCGTACCTGTGCGCGTTGCGCAACGCTTTGATGCAGAAGGGGCTGGAAGAGCAGGTGGCGGTCATCACCGATGGCAGGATGCTGATTTCAGGACGCACAGCCGTGTTTGAGCATGTGTCGCCGGAAGCCGCGGCCGGGAGCACATTTTCAATTCTTCAGACCGGCGACTGGGTCAGCTGGAACCTGGAACAGAAGAATATCACCGCGCGTTTGACCGATACGGAAATCAAAGTGCGTCTTTCGCGGTGGCGTGAGAGAACATTGGAAATCCGCAACAGTTTTTTGAGCCGGTATTCTAAGTACAGTTCGTCCAGTTCGCTGGGCGCTACACTGTCGTAAGGCGGAAAAATTAATGGAAAAAACAGGCGCGGAAATATTGGTGGAATGTCTGGAAAGAGAGGGTGTGGAATTTATTTTTGGAATTCCCGGCGGATGTAATCTGCCTTTCTTTGACAAGATATACGATTCGAAAATACGGCTGATTCTGACCCGTCACGAGCAGGGTGCAAGTCACATGGCGGACGGTTACGCGCGCGCTACAGGCAGAGTGGGCGTGTGCACAGCTACTTCCGGTCCCGGAGCAACTAACCTGGTGACAGGGCTGGCCACTGCGCATATGGACTCTATTCCCATTGTGGCTATTACCGGACAGGTGAGGACAGACGTGATTGGTTCCGATGCGTTTCAGGAAGCGGATGCCACCGGATGCACGCGTCCTGTGACCAAACATAATTACCTTGTGAAAGATGTGAAAGATTTGGCCCGCACCGTGCGCGAAGCGTTTCATATCGCTTCCACCGGACGGCCCGGACCTGTGCATATTGATGTGCCCGTGGACGTGCAGAGGGCCAAAACGGAATTCATCTGGCCCAAGACTGTTTCCATGCGTTCCTATTCTCCGACGGTGAAAGGACATCCGGGGCAGATCAAGAAGGCGGCGGAACTAATGCGCCAGGCCGAGCGTCCCCTGTTGTACGTGGGCGGCGGCGCAGTGCTTTCCGGGGCGTCGGACCTCATCCGGAAGTTGGCAGAGAAAGCCGACATTCCCGTGGTCAGCACTTTGATGGCCAACGGCGTGATGCCGTTCGACCATCCGTTGTATATGGGTCCCCTGGGCATGCACGGAAAATATTCCACGAACACTGCCATGCAGAAGTGCGACCTGATGATATCCTGCGGAGCCAGGTTCGACGACCGTGTGACAGGTAAATTGTCCACCTTTGCACCGAACTCCAAGAAAATCCACTTTGACATTGACCCTGCCAATATCGGCAAGAGCGTGAATGTGGACGTGCCGGTGGTCGGGGATTTAAAGAACGTGCTCGAAGAATTGATAGGCGAAGTTCCGGCCAACCATCACAAAAGCTGGGTGGACCAGATCCGCGCATGGGACAAACTGCATCCGTTCTCTTATAACAACGGAGTGAAAAGCCAATTGGCCAAACCTCAGCGTGTGATTGAGGAACTGCATAAACTTACAAAAGGCGAAGCCATCATTACCACGGGCGTGGGCCAGCACCAGATGTGGGCCATGCAGTGGTACCCGTGCCGCAGTCCCCGCCATTTCCTCACGTCCGGCGGATTGGGCACTATGGGTTACGGGTTTCCTTCAGCAATCGGAGCAAAACTGGCATTTCCGAATGAGACTGTGGTCTGCATTGACGGCGACGGTTCGTTCCAGATGACTTTGCCTGAACTCGCCACAGTGGTGCACGAGAAAATAAATGTGATCGTCATTATCATCAACAATTATTATCTCGGTATGGTGCGCCAGTGGCAGCAGCTGTTTTACAAAGAGCGTTTTTCCGCCACCTGCCTGACCGTGGAAGGCGGCAAACGCACCAAACAGAACGAGTCTGAACTGAAAGATATGAAATATCTGCCGGATTTTGTGAAACTTTTGGGAGCGAAAAATATGCTTTCACTTGCGTT
>CAYHWZ010000165.1:0-5888 GCA_964359975.1 uncultured Elusimicrobia bacterium
ATCCGTTATGAAGGCACCACAATATGGGTTCCCGGCACCATGATCGTCAAGAAGGGCACAAAAATCAAGCTTAAACTCGTCAACAACATCCCGACCGACCCGGCCAATCACGGATTTTCCATTGACGACTACAAAATCAAGACTGTGGTAAACCGCGGCACTCCGGAAATAGTGGAATTTACTGCGGACAAAGAAGGATTATTTGATATTTACTGCCAACTGCACCCGGCGCACGTCGGCGGTAACCTGCTGGTCATCAAGTAACCGACGTTACTCGCCGAAAAGATAATACCGCTGGATATCTTCGCCCGGAGCAGACTGTTCCGCGCGCTTTTTACCGGCTATTGACCGGAGATGCTTCTTTGCTTTTTCCGAAGGCAGACGGTCAATGGCAATCAGCGCGCTCATCCGCACCCGGACCTCTTTATCGGCCAGACCTTTTTCCACCAGACTGGCCAGAGTCCCGTCTGCGTTTTCTCCGGCTGACACAAACGTAAGCATCCGTTGGTCAGCATCCGAAGACTGCGCAATCTGCGACAGGTACTTCATCGCCGGACGCCCCAGCCGGCCAAGTGAAAGAGCCGTCCCCTCCCGCACCAACGCGTCCGGATGGTTTATAAACCTAGCTATCAGACCTGCGTCTTGAGTGCTGCCCATGTTTCCCAAAGCAATCACCGCCGCCTGAACAAATTCCTTGCGCGTATTTTCCATTGGCAAAGCGCTGGCCTTCGTCAATAAATCTCTGATGCGCGCCTTTGCAGTTTCAGCCAGAACTTTGGAATCGGCTATCTCCTGTTTCAACTTTTCCACCGCGGACTTCTTTTCGTTGCGGACCATTGCCAGAATTTGCGACGCCTGTTTTTCGTCGGCATTCCCGCTGATATCTTCCGGCGCAAAGCTGAGAAGTTTCAGACGGTCGGACTCACTCCAATCCGCCGCCACCGAAGCCATGTTCACAGATTCGGCATAAGTCCGACGGGCCAGTATCCTGTTCATTTCAGTATCCTGATTCTTGCCCGCAAAAAGGTCAGTCAGCCATTCCTCCATTTTCATCAGCGCATACATCCTGCCCGGCGTGTTACCCGAATCAATGTTAAACAACTGTCCCAGAATACGGACCGCTGTGCCGCGCAGTCTCCAATCCGGATTGTCCAGTTCAGCCAGCACCAGCGGCGTCACGTCCTTTGTACGGGAAAAAAGCAGCATGGACATCAGCGCAGCCCGACGGAAACCCTGTTCATTCTTAATCTCGTCCAGCAGCGCAGGAGTGGCGCGCGGCCCCAAAATCGCAAGAGCTGTCCGCACCTGAAGAAATTCCTCCACACTACCCGGGTCGAACGATTTTACCAGCACCGGAATCTCATCTTCTTTCATCTGCACCAGACGCGACAGCGCGTTCCTCGGCTGCAGTTTGTCCAGACTAAACGCGGATGCCACATGAATGAGCCGTTCAATCTTTTGCTTTTTGTCCAGCGATTCCGCTTTCGCGATTTCCTGCGACAGACTGACAGTATCGTCCCGCGCAAACATTTCTCTCGGCAGACTCGACCATTCCTGTTTCGGCAGCGTGATGTCCGCGCCCATCATCACGTCGCTCACATGAAGCACTCCCCACATAGATGCAAAAAGTGTTCCGTTCAGTTTACGCGCGCTCTTAATTTTTGGAAGGTTAAGCGAATTCTCCTCACCGTCAATAAAACAGACCGCATAGTCCGGCACATCGCGTGTAATCTGCGCGCTGCCCGCGCCCGGCAGCACAAGCACATTTTTCTTTCCCGAAATGCGGAAGAACGATCTGCTGCTGTTGGTCGAAGCAGATGAAGCTCCCCAATCCGCCTGCACGCGGTTGAGATTTCCCCGTATCAGCGACCACCCAATTCCTCTGTCCCATCCGAACGCCGGACCCACGCCCCAGTTGATGATATGATTGCTGTTTCCTTCGGCAAAAAAACCTCCGAACGCGTTATGTATACCCGACCCCTGATCATATCTCCGCGCCTTTACCGTGCACGAATCCCCTTCCAGCGCAAATGAACCAGCAGCCAGCCAGTAACCCGCCCCCTGCGCAAAATAACTGCTTTCAACAGTCATTCCGTTCCCGCGCAAAACGCATATCCCGATTCCGCCTCCGGCAAAAGCTCGGGGTCCGTAACCCACACCCTGACATAAACTCGTTGTGCCCAAAGGTTCGCGCGGGTCAGGGTCCACCAGCCCTGCCATCATTTTAGCGCCATTGCCTTTATGACGGAAAATCCCGACCCCTTGAGTGAATCCTACACCCTGCGAATAACGTCTCGACATGTAAACACTTTCTGTCCCGGACTCATTCGACAAAATGCCTGCTCCGAATATTGCGGTGCCCTGCGTGTACTTTTCGCCGCGAAGTTTTGCCGGTCCGTTCAAAAACAAGCCGCCCACACCGCACAGCGCGCCGCCTTGTGAATAGGATTCAGATACAATTTCTTTTACACCGTCGGGGTTCGGCAGAAAAAGCAGACCTATGCCGAATATCCCGCCGCCGGCAGAGACCAGAGTGCCGGTAGCCGAAATCACAACATCTGCGCCAAAATCCGCCGCCACTTTGATTTCATCCAGACCTGCGCCTGCCACCGGACCCTCGTAATGGTTCCGTCCACCCAGGTCAATCACCAGCGCCGCACCTTTCAAAACTTCCGCACTGTAATAATCGTCGCCAGTGCCGGACACTATTATATTCCCCATCGGTGTCTTTGCCTGCGCCCGGACAAATGATGCCGCTGATTTGTTTGAAGAGTCCTGTACCCAGTCCGCCAGACGGCTGATTTCTGTTTCCGCAGATTCAGCCAGCACAGCTCCGGCCTGTATCACCATTTTCGTATCGAATTTATTCATTGAGCCGAAATATTTCCGTTTAAAGAATGAAGAATGCACCGGCTCGCCGAATTCCATTCCCGGCGACAAGTCATTGAGCGCCATGATCGCCGCGCGCTCCTCGTCGGAAAGCTTCGCGTGCGACTGTTTCAGCATGGGCATTGCGGACTGCATGGCATGGTAAATCATTTCTACGGAGTTCTTTACAGCAGCAGGCAATTCAGATTCCCAAACCAGTTTCGGCGCGTCATCAGGGATATTTTTCTCTTGCGTTGAGCCGGCTTTTTCCGGGATCTGTTCCGCGGCAAATCTCAGCAGTTCCGCAGACGAACTGCTGGTCATTACACTCTTGTTCCATCTGGAAAGACGGGAAGGTATGGTGAGAGGGCGAGCCATCATCTCCTCAATCTGAGGGAGCACAAGGTTCTGTTCCCACGAGGAAGGATTGGAACAGTCTTTTTCAGTTGCCCGCACCCAGGGAATCTGTTCTTTTATGAGTCTTGACGACTCGTCGGCAAATTCGGTGAAATCAGACGCATGCGCTGAGAACGCGCAGAAATGGAACAACAACCCGAAGACCGCTGTCCGTCGGGCAAAGTTCAATTCAATGAACCCTTTTGACCGACGCACCCAGCTTGCGGCATTTGATTTCAAGGTCCTCATAGCCGCGGTCCAGATGGTAAATTCTGTGAACAACAGTGCGGCCCTTTGCGGCAAGCCCTGCAATCACCATAGCCGCACCTGCACGCAAGTCCGAGACCATTACATTCGCTCCGGACAAAGATTTAACACCGCGCAAAACCGCCTGCCCGCCGTGAATTTCAATTTCCGCGCCCATACGCGCCAGTTCCGCCGCATGCAAAAAACGGTTTTCAAAAACCGATTCATTAATGACCGTCCGGCCAGGCACCAGCGACATCAGGGACATCCACTGCGCCTGTACATCCGTCGGAAAACCAGGGTACGGTTCCGTGCGCACCGACACATTTTTGAGCGGTCCCGCATACGCGCAAGTGATGGACTGTCCGTTTTCCCCTTCTTTGACAGTGATCTTCAAACCCGCAGATTTCAGCTTCTGCAAAACATTTTTGATGTGCGACGCATTCGCGCTAAGCGCAGTGACATTGCCCCTGGTAGCAGCACCGGCAATAAGATAGGTGGCAGTTTCTATCCTGTCCGGAATAACATTATGCGATACGCCTGAAAGAACCTTTTTCCCGTTAACAAAAATGCGGGAAGTTCCCGCGCCATGGATATCCGCGCCCATGCCGATCAAACAGTCTGCCAGGTCCACAATTTCCGGTTCGCGCGCAGCATTCTCAATCACAGTCCGGCCCTGAGCCAGAGACGCGGCCATAAGCAGATTTTCCGTCGCGCCCACACTTGGAAACGCCAGAGTCACCTTGTTCCCTTTAAGACCTTTGGTTATAAGTTTGACAAACCCCTCGGAAAGCGATGTCTTTGCGCCCAGCTGTTCAAATCCTTTAAGATGAATATTGACCGGTCTCACACCGATGGCGCACCCGCCGGGAAGAGAAGCCGACGCCTTTCCCAGCCGTGCAATAAGAGGACCCAGCACCAGCACAGATGCTCTCATTTTCCGCACCAGCTCGTACGGCGCCTGAGTATGGATTCGGCCGCCGGATTTTATGGTCACACGGTTGCGGTCCCGTACCACCTTCTTTCCCAAAAACGTGAGCAAAGCGCAGGTAGTGTCAATGTCCGCCAGGTCTGGCACACGGTCAATCACACATTCTTCATCGGTGAGAAGGGTGGCGAACAGACAGGGCAATGCGGCGTTCTTTGACCCGGAAATAACCACATCCCCGTGCAAAGGTTTCCCGCCGTCAATTATAATCTTGTCCATTATATTTTTATTCCGGAAACAACCCGTTCAATTCCCGCAAAATCTTTTGTGATTTCAATTTTCTCAAATCCGCATTTTTTAAATATTGCAGCAGTATCCTGCGCTCCGTCAAAACCAGTTTCAACAAACAACGCGCCTCCGCTTTTGAGGCACCGGAAAGATTGCGCCGCTATGCTGAAAATCACGCGCTGTCCATCTGTCCCGCCGTCGAGCGCAATGCGCGGTTCACAGCGCACTTCGCGCGGCAGTTCCTCCAAATCACCCGTCCTTATATAGGGCGGATTAGAAACCACCGCGTCAAAAGATTCCGACCTGAACGGCAGTTCACCCTGCACAAACCGGACCTGCGCATCTATTTTGTGTATCATAGCATTTTTCACCGCCACGTCGAGGGCCGGCGCGGACAAGTCCGTAGCCCAAACGCGGCATTCCGCCAGCTTCTGCGCCAAAATCACTGCAATAATCCCCGACCCTGTACCTACGTCAGCTATACTCGGCTTGCTGATACCGTTCAAATAGCTCAAAGCCCGCGTAACAAGCGTTTCAGTTTCAGGCCGCGGCACCAGCACTCTGCTGTCCACAACAAAATCCAGCCCCATAAATTCCTGACTGCCCAGAAGATAGGCAAGAGGTTCACCCTTGCACCGCTTTTCGACGATAGACCGGAACCTTTCCATCTGCCCGCTACTCAGTTCCGATTCGCGGTCCAGCATCCATTTCCCGTCGGAAGAATCAGTTTCCAGCACCTTCTCAGACATCACCCAAACCGATTCCTGCCTTGCGTTCTCAACCGCGCATTCCTTTAGCCGGTTTTCGCCCCAGCGGAGCGCATCAATCGTCTTCATCCGTTGCAGACATCAAAGACGCGCCCTTCTCATCCGCTTCGCGCAGCGCCTCGACAATCGCGGACAATCCACCGTCCAGCACACCCTGAATATTGCGCGTGGAAAATCCTATCCGGTGGTCTGTAATCCTGTCCTGCGGAAAATTGTACGTGCGGATTTTTTCCGAACGGTCACCGCGCCCCACCTGTTTCTTGCGTTCGCTGGCAATCTTGCTGGCCTGACTATCGCGAGCATTTTCATAAAGTTTAGCCCGCAAAATCTTCATGGCCTTTTCCCGATTCTTCTGCTGACTGCGCTCGTCCTGACACTGCACCACCACTCCGCTC
>CAYHWZ010000166.1:0-5878 GCA_964359975.1 uncultured Elusimicrobia bacterium
AATCCGCGCCTGTCCCGCCCGCGGAATCCCCGTCAACAGCCGAACCCGAAATCAAAATCAACAATAAAACCGCGCCCGGTTCCGCCCAGTAAATCGAATGCCGGACCCTGCACCAGACAATTATTGTATACTCCTCGACACCTTTGAACCGGTCGACAACCGCGCACTTGCCAAAATAGTCGGCGGTCTCACAGATACAGCGCCATTCGACATAATTCAAAAACTAGCCAAAAATTCCGGATTTATCCTCGAAAACTGCACACTCGACATCGCGCAAAAAATCGCCCAGTCTCTCAACGCTGCCGGCATCAAAGCCCGTCCGGTGCAGCATAGTGCTCTGTATCAGCTCCCGTCACCGTCGGAAATTGCGAAAGTGGAATTCAATGAAAGCGGGATACTGTGCACACTTCGTGGTTCAGTCGAACAAAATCCTGCACAGTTCAAAAATCTTCAGCTCATCTCCGCCGTCATTCTGAAAGAAGAGATACGTTCCACGCACGTGGAAATCAAGAAACCCAGCGCCGCCTCACAAGCCGCGCATCTCGGCCTCATGGCCGCCGGCATACCCGTCGGATTTGCAAAGGAAAAAAAAGTGAATGTGGAGACGAAAGAGACGGAACTGCACTTCTATCTCGACCTGTTTTTTGCCGACCCGTTTATGCGGTTCAGGATCAACCCCGTCACTTTCAATTTTGATTGTCTGGGACCGGGAATGACCTATTCTTCGACAGTGAATTACAGAATCCTGCTGAAAAAGATTGCTGAACTATGCCCGCAATCCCGTAAAAATCAGGGAGCGCAGTTCCTGCTCGCAGGCAAAGCCCTGACCCTCCTGCCCAACGACAACGAACCCGCGCTGGAAAAAGAAGCTCAGTGGATTTTGACTATAGCTTCATGATCTGGTGAATTTCATACGACACCGCATTGTTTGAAACCTGAATTTCCCTTGCCATAAAAATCATCCCGATAAACACAAACACCTCGCCCATCAGAAACGTGCAGAATGCCATCACCACACCCACATGACTGGCCATGAACATGCCCAGCGCAATTGAAAAAATCACCAGCACAAATGCAATCACACTGAGAAACAGGCAGAGCACGGCATTTTTCAGCAGACTGTTCCGCATCAGCAGGTCCGGTATCTGATTGTCGATCCCTTCCAGATGAGTGTCGGCAACCTTTTCGCCTTTCTGTGAGAACAGAGACATCCGTTCGCGGCCCAGTTCCCTCAGGCGGTCATTGATGCGCCCGTACCTGTTGAGCATGCCCAGCAGCAGCAGCCCGCAAGCCGAAATCATTATCACCGGCGACAAAAGCGTCTGAATCGAAAGCGCCACATCCGGCATCGTCATCTGACTGAGTACATTCATAAACACCCTCCATTCACTCCTACTATTATACGAAAATACCATTCATATTCCTCCCCCTAGCTTGCCCGCCGAAGAGGAGGGACGGGGGAGGTCAGGTGGGGGTGAAAATAGCCACTCTGATCACTCTTCGTCATTCCTATTGCATTATCCCTGCATTGACTTTCACCCACTCAATTTGTATATTCAACAGAAATAAATCATGCAAGTCAGCCGCGCATTTTATGACGATATGCACACCCAAAAAGGCGACCCGTGGAACTACACCCGCCGCGCCGCTGAAATTCTCCGCCATGATACACTGCTTTCAGTTGTTTCGCATCATACATCCGGACGAAACGGTTCCGCCCCGTACATCCTCGACGTTGGATGCAGCACCGGCGTCTTCACCCGAAAACTTTCAGCTATTTCCAGTCGGTCTTTCGGCATGGACATCTCCGAGTCAGCCCTGAACCATCCGTCCAATATCCCGTCATCTTCCGTGCATCCTGCTTTCATTGTCGGAAGTTCCTCAGTCATTCCTTTCAAGAGCAGCACATTCGACGCGCTGATACTGGCCGACGGCATTTCCGAGTGGCAGTTGTCCGACAGCGACCGCACATCCATGCTCGCAGAAACTCACCGCGTTCTCCGCACAGGCGGCGTTGCGCTGTTCACCGATTACATGCGCCCGTCCGATTTTCACAAACTTGTAGCAATCATCCAAAACAGTCCGCTCACCATCAGCAGCGTTCAGTATCTTAACGACCGTCTCTGGTACCAATTCGAAGGCCTGTTCAAAGCCGTCAGAAACTGGCCTGTCATCAGCAATGCGCTTGCGTCCGTTTCACTTGCCAAATCTCTGCGTTCTGTCAGCAGTCTGCTCGGTAAAATTGGTTCGCGCCATATTCTCGTAGTCGCAGAAAAAAAATCATGACCGAGCTCCGCCGCGAACTTGGTCTTTTTTCCTGTACCATGCTCGTCGCCGGCAACATGATAGGTATCGGCATCTTTGTCACCGCCGGACGCATCGCGGGCAACCTGCCGAATCCGTACCTGATATTCACTGTCTGGATTCTCGGCGGATTGCTTTCGCTTGCCGGCGCGCTTGTGTATGCGGAGCTGGCCACACGTTTTCCCAGAGCAGGAGGAGGATACGTTTACCTGCGCGAAGCATTCGGACCCATGACCGGCTTTCTTTCAGGTTTTTCCTCTAGTCTCGTCACCATACCCGGTACATCCGCATTTCTCGCCATAGGTTTCACACAGTACGCGGGCATTACGCATCCGATTATGGCGCAAATCACCGCAGTCTCTCTCATCGCAGGTATCTCCATCATCAACTATCTCGGCGTAAAGTGGGGCGCGGAACTCCAGGACGGATTCATGGTTCTCAAACTTTTGCTGATAGCTCTCCTTATCGTCGCCGGCTTTTTATCGCGGAACGGTTCCCTGTCCAATTTCGCCGTCTCCGGTTCTTTGCCCGGTTCCATCTGGGTGATGATTCCTCTTGCCATGGTGCCGGTCATGTACACGTACTCTGGATGGGACGCCACCGTCTATGTAGCAGGAGAGGTCCGCAACCCGTCACGCACCATTCCCCTCTCGCTCTTTTTTGGCACATTGCTCGTCACATTGGTCTACTTGCTGCTTGCCGCACTCTACATCAGCGCCATCCCCGTTACCCAGGTCCTGCCGGAAACTGAAGCACACAAACGTATCGCCACAGCCGCGGCCAAAGTATTTTTCGGCGAAAATGTCGGTTCTCTCGTCGGTAGTATGATCGCCATCTCCATACTCGGATGTCTCTCCGCCACCATTCTCACAGGTCCGCGCATTCTCTACGCCATGGCCAAAGACAATCTGCTGCATAGTTCCATGAGCGGCATTCACGAAAAATACGCCACCCCGGCCAACGCTATTATTTATCAGGGTATCTGGGCCTGTTTTCTCGTCGTGACCGGAACTTTTGACCAACTTCTGGATTACGTCACAGTGCCCAGCGTATTTTTTGCGGGTATCGCAGGCATTGCTTTACTTATTTTAAGGACAAAGAAACGTTCCGATACCGGCAGTTCACCTTACCTGAGTTTCGGATATCCGGTACTGCCGGTTCTGTTTGTCATTGGCATGTTCTGGATAGTGGCGAGCACAGTTATAAAGTCCGCGCAGGACCCCAAGTCCGCCTATGATTCGCTCTGGGGCATGGTAATTGTGGCCGCCGGACTGCCGGTCTATTTTTTAGTCAGAAAAAAATGAAACTCGTATTCCACAAACCGTATCCCGAAGCGGAATCATCCTCACTTGCGGAAATTCCGTCCGGTCTGTTGCGCGATCCGTCCAAAAAAGTCCTTGCACGCAAATCCGCCCTGCCTGCATTTGAACAGATGTGCGGACAAGCAGCAAAAGATAAGGTTGAAATCGTGGCGCTTTCCTGTTTCCGTCCATGCAGTGTCCAGCGGAACCTGTTCGTTGAAGCAGAAACAAAACACGGCCGCGGCAAAGGTATCCAGTGGCTGGCTCCGCCCGGGTATTCCGAGCACCACACCGGTTTCACTTTTGACCTTGCGGATAAAAACCGTCCCGAAACCGACGACGAACCCCCTTTTGAACATACCCCTGCATTCGGCTGGTTAAAAGAGCGTGCACAGAATTTCGGATTTGAACTTTCATTTCCCAAAAACAACTGGCAGGGCGTCAGCTACGAACCCTGGCACTGGCGTTATGTCCGCGCCCCTGAGGCGCAAGCTATGTTCCATCCTTCTCCCGTTGGCAAAACAGTCGTCTGCGCACGTGCATTGACCAAGGGTATCGCCGCTGCCGTTACCGCGCTGTTGACTCTGTCGCTCATCTTTCAGCCGCCTGCATTGCACGCCATGGAAAAAGTCACATTCAAAACCGCCGATGGAGTTCAACTCGTCGGACAATGGTACCCGCCTGCCCCAAAGAAATCCTCGCTCATCCTGCTCCACGGTCTCGGCAGCAGCAAAGAGGAATGGCAGGACTTCGCAAAATATCTTTCGTCCAAAGGATACGGCGCGCTTATTTATGACCAGCGCGGACACGGCGCCAGCACCAGGACCAATTCTGGCGGGACAATCAATTTCCAACAATTTTACGGACAGGGACTCGATTCAGAGTGGGGGAAAATGGTCTACGACCTCTTCGACGCAGTCCGGTTTCTGAAAGAAAAGCGCGGCGTTAAAACAGCATCCATCGCCGTCGGAGGGGCCAGTATCGGAGCCAATATCGCGGCGCGTTATGCCGCAGTGCACACCGAGGTGCCGTTCGTCATACTGCTTTCGCCCGGCATGAATTATCAGGGACTCACCACAGCGGACGTCATGCCCCAACTGAAATCCCGTCCCGTGGCCCTTGCCGCCAGTCCCGGCGACCGGTATGCGTATCAGAGCGTAGTGAGTCTGGAAAAAATGCTGTCCAGACCGCCATCCGAAACTTTTATCGA
Organism: uncultured Elusimicrobia bacterium; assembly: GCA_964359975.1. GTDB lineage: Bacteria > Elusimicrobiota > Elusimicrobia > 2-02-FULL-39-32 > 2-02-FULL-39-32 > CAYHWZ01. The sequence goes on from CAYHWZ010000166.1 coordinate 4,816, forward strand.
GAATCCAGCCGCAGGACACGGCGTGCAGATGTTCCGCCGCGCCAAGTCCGAGCAGCCCTCTGAACTGGAGGTCAAACTTTTGCAATGGATACAAAAACAGTCACTCAAATAGAAGTCAACGGACAAACACCCCTTCTCCTTGTAAAGGAGAAGGCCGGGATGAGGATTCCCATCAATCGAAAACTGTCCTTTAGCGCTCTGGCATTTATCATTATCAGTGCCTCCCCATTATTACCCTTGGCCAATGCAGCTGACCCTGTTCCGCCCGCAAAGACCGCGCCCTCACCGCAAAAAAATTCGCCCGTGCTCTGGGACATTTACAAAACACTTTCTGCCAAAGAGTTCGTGGACCTTACCCATGCATTCCGTTCCGGCATACCGAAATGGAAAGGATACCCCGACGAAAAACGCAAAACAATATACGAATACCGCTCAGACGGATTCTGGGCCGAACAGTACACCATCGTCGGACAATGGGGTACGCATGCGGACCCGCCCGCACATTTTCATCAAGGACTGCGGACGCTGGACAAAATTCCCGTGAAAGAAATGGTCGCCCCGCTGGTGCTCATAGATATTTCAGAGAAAGCGCAAAAGAACGCAGACACCGTGCTCAGCGTTGACGACGTAAAAAAGTGGGAAACAAAACACGGCAAAGTTCCGGAAGGGGCGTTCGTAGTCTGCAAAACCGGCTGGTCCCTGAAGTGGCCCGACCTTGACCTTATGCAGAATCGTGACGCCAAAGGCATTATGCACTACCCTGGCTGGAGCGTGGAAGCGCTGAAATTTTTAATCCAGGAACGGTACATCATTGCCATCGGACACGAGACCACGGACACAGACCCTGGATTCAACGTCAGCGCAGACCGATATCCGGCCCAGGCCTACGTCCACGGCGAAAACCGTTACCAGATAGAGTTGCTGGACAATCTCGACCGCGTACCCGAATACGGAGCATTGGCGATAGTTACCTTTCCCAAACCCGAAAACGGTTCCGGTTTCCCCGCCAGAGTCTTCGCCATCTTACCCTAAATTCACCCCGGCTCAATCGAAAACAACCTGC
>CAYHWZ010000167.1:0-5859 GCA_964359975.1 uncultured Elusimicrobia bacterium
CTGTTCAAAGAAAATCCGATTTCAGGGTTCGCTGTTTTGTTCGGGTTGGCGTTCATATGCAGGGTGGTCTCGTGGTCATTTTTGATACGCATGTTCGACCCGCCGGAACGCATGCCGCTGAAACATGTGGAACATGAAGTGAAAATTCCGGACTCGTTCTACAAGTTTCTCCGTCAGGACGACAGCGAAAATCAGTTCCTCAAGTTTTCGATTTTCATGGCCTGTTTCATGTTTTCCGTCAATATTGTGTCGCCGTATCTGGCCGTGTACATGCTGAGGGACCTGCACTATTCATATGCCACGTTCAGTTACGTTACATTTTCTGCGGCCCTCACATCGCTTTTCGGCATGAAAGTGTGGGGGGAACTGGGAGACAGGTTCGGCAATCTGCGGATTGTGCAGGCGACTACACTGTTCATCGCCGCAGTGCCTATCCTGTGGTTTGTGTCGGGCGACCCGGTCTGGCTAGTGCTGGTCAACGCGGCCGCAGGGTTCGCCTGGGCAGGGTTTCAGCTGTGCGTCATGACGTTCGCATTTTCCGAAGTGCCGTCCACTTTGCGGACACGTGCTATCGGATACATGTCCGCGCTGAACGGCACCTCGATCTTTCTCGGTTCCTATATCGGCGGACGGATGCTGGAATGGCTGCCGAGTTTTAACGGTTCGAGCATTATGGGACTGTTCCTCATTTCCGGGTTCCTGCGCTTTTTTTCCACAATGTATGTATTGAAAAGAGTGAAAGAAAGCCGCGTGGTGCAGCCCATCTCCACGCTCGATCTTTATGCCGGCGCGCTGGGTCTGTATCCGATTTACGAGTCGGGAAAGGAAATGCTGGAACTGGTCTTCGGAAAACGCAGGCCATGAAAATTGCAGCATGGTGCTTCATGCTCGTGTGGATTGCAGCCCCGCTGTCCGGCGCTGAGATTAATAATGCAGCGAAAAAAGTAATTAAGAAAACCGGCGCTGTTATCGGCAACGCGGGCGGAGTCCTCAGCGAACCTATCCGCAATCCCAGAGCAGCGGTCCGGAGATGGTTCGACTACGACCCGCGGATTGAGAGCGGAGAAAAAAAGAATTTCAACATTCTGCCGCTGATTGTGTCCTCACCGGAACGCGGGTTCGGATTCGGGCTGAAATTTGCCGAAGCGTCCTTCTGGCGCAAAAGCGACGTGGTCAGGGTGCAGGCCGTGCAGACTTTAAAGAACAAATCATCTTTTGAAATTAAGTACGAACTGCCGCCGGAAATGTTCGCCCAGGCCGGTGGCGAAATATTGGTCAGCTATGAAAATTACACGCGGTTCTATTATGGTGTCGGTAACCGCACTTCCGCCGATAACAAATCAGAATACACGCCGGAATTTCTCGAGTTCAAGCTTCCGCTGCTTTTCGCTGTCAGGGACAAACTACATCTCGGACTGACGCTGAACTATCAGAACTGGAAAATGGTGGAGACCGGAACTTCCGGCACACTGCGTCGGGATTTGCCGAACCTTTTCGGCGCGGACACCAGCCGTCTGTGGACCACCGGACTCCTGCTGAGATGGGACGACCGTGACTCGCGTTCGGACCCGACGCACGGGCATTATCTTGAGACGGGGTTCGAGTACACGGACCAGCTCGCCAGTCCCAAACAGGATTATCAGCGGGCTACGGTCGAGTACCGATTTTTTCATCCGCTTGCCCCGCGCTCCAGACAAATCATCGCCGCGCGGTTCTACATGAACTATAAAAAGGGCAACACTCCGTTCTATGTGCTGCCGGAACTGGGCGGGATTTATTTTAACCGCGGGCTCATCGAGGGCAGGTTCCGCGACACGCTTTCAATCTGCGGGAATCTGGAATACCGTCTCAAAATCTATAAGCGTCTGCACTGGGCGTTTTTTGTGGATGCGGGGAATGTGTACAGCAATTTTTCCGCAGTGACTCCGGCCTACACCAAGTTCACCGGCGGGACAGGAATGAGATACTACGTGCCGCCCGGAAATCTCCTGCTCGTGCGCATCGACGGCGGATACAGCGCGGAAGATTTCCTGGTCTACCTAACCTTCGATCATCCGTTCTAATTGAAATCCTCCCCATCGAAGGGGGAGGGAAGGGTGGGGGTGAAAGCAGCCACGGCCTTGATTAATTCCCGGCCCGTGACTACCGCCCCGTCAGTTTCCTCTGCGGCAAAGTCTCAATCGTACGCAAAGCCGCTTCGTCCGACTCGTCTTTCAGATATGATTTCACAATCTTCTGCGCCTGCGTCTTGACCAGATTTACAATGAATGCCTGTCCTGCTTCCTGCGGTTTATAAAGTGTCTGACGCACGCACTGGGCCGTGTTCTGCCAGAGCGCCGCGCCATTCGAATCCGTCATGCGCAGAGACACTCTCACCTGCCGCTTGAAATAAATCCCCACGTTCACCACGCGGAAATCGTCGAGAGAACCGTAAATCAGCCGGTCCGCGCCCAATGTTTGCGCAATGACTTTCGGAGCAAGCGAGCCAAGCTGACCGCCGTCCGTGATTCCCTTCAACCTGAGCTTTTCGTCAATCTCATCAAGCGGAATCATGCGGTAACCGCGCTCTGTAAGCGCGTCATAAATCTTGTGCCGCACATACTCGTGCGACGTGAGGTCCAGCGTATTGTTGGCCGCAGGCAGGAGCGCAATCTTGTGCGAGAAAAAATCAGAGTTCCCTGTCCTGGACGCGGCATGACCGGACGGCATCAAAGTCAGCCGTTCGATTTCCGAGACAATGGCCTGCAGTTTTTTCCTCTCCGACGGCTTTTGAGCGCGTTCGAGAGCGGCTTTGTACTCGGAAAGAGCTTCGGACCATTTGGACTGACGTTCCCAAAATATACCGAGATTGTAGCGCGGTCCGCTCTCGCGCGTCAGTTTGCGTGAATAGTCCTGCCAGATACTGACGGCCGCATCCCAGTTGTTGTTCTGCAGTTCCCTGTAGGCCTGCTTCATCTCGTCGGATTTGCCTTTTTCAACTGTGCGTATGCGCAGAATTTCGTGCGGCAAAATATCTTCTTTGAACGTATCCATAAATTGTACGGCCAAAGACCAGAATTTGGGTTTCAGATATTCTTCCAAATCATCCTGCGCCGAACTGAATTCCTCAACGGAAACATCTCCGAACACCGGATACCGCCCGCTGAACAGGACCGCGCGTTCCGGTTCAGACACAAGCCGCCATTTCATGCTGAACCCCGCGCTTACGTTGTACCGTTTTTCTTTCCGGTATTCGCCCTCCTTGACCTTAACAGAAACTTCGCGCACAGACTGCCTGACTCTGAATTCCGACGGTTCAAGGTAAAGGACAGCGTCCGGCGTAAAATCGGATATCCATGATGGGGGCGCGGTCCCGTTTGCCACGGAAAACCCGATGATTTCGCACGACCCTTTCACCGCCTGCGCGAACCGTATGCCGAACTCATGGATTTCTTCCGGGCTCATCCGGTGCGTATAAAGCGACTCAGATTTTTCCTGTGCCAGCGATTCTGCGAGGTCCAACATTTTCCTGGCAGCGCTCTTTTCCGGTTTGTAGCTGGGGGTAACCTGAACCAAAAGATAAACTCTGGACAGCCGATAAGACTCACTCTGCGCCAATTTCTCCGGCCCGAAATGCCGCACCGTCACACTGTAAGCGCACCCGGCCAGCAATGCCGCCAACACCGGAACCGCGCGCGCGAATCGCCTTTGAAGCATATTCATGTTCAAAATGTACCAATTCCCCGTTAATAAAACAATATTCGGGAAGACCAAAAACCGCGAGGGCTTGACTTATATGCATATATAATGCATATTAATGCATATGAGAACTACACTTAACATTGACGATTCGGTATTGATGCAGGCGAGGCGGCTGACTGGAATATCCGAGAAAACCGCGTTGGTGCACCAGGGATTAAAGGCACTGATCGCCCAGCAAAGCAGCCGGAGACTCGCTGAATTGGGCGGGACTGAACCCAAACTCCGGCCTATTCACCGGAGAAGGCCGGGCCGCAAATAGTCGTGATTCTTGCCGACACTTCAGTATGGGTGAATCATTTCCGATTCAGGAACCCACGGCTTGAGCACCTGCTGTCAGACAGTCTTGTGGTCTGCCATCCTTTCATCATTGGCGAACTGGCTTGCGGACACCTAAAAAAAAGAAGTGAAATCCTCTCTTTGCTCCAAACTCTCCCAACTGCTCAAATAGCAGAAGATGATGAAGTTCTTCATTTTATTGAGTCAAAACAGACTTTCGGATCCGGCATTGGGCTGATTGACGTGCATCTGTTGATTTCCGCAATGCTGACAAAAGTTCAATTATGGACGGTAGACGCAAGACTTCACAAATTTGCGCAAAAACTGCATATTCACTACATTCCCCTGCACTAATCCATACACCCAGTAATCTGCGCTGTCAATTGCCCTCACGCGTGTAATTAGGTAAAATACCCTACACGTTCCGCCATGAAACTTTTCGTCAAAACTTTCGGATGTCAGATGAATGTGGCCGACTCGGAGGAAATGAGCCGCCGCTTTTTTGCGCGTGGAGTGACACCCGCAGAGACCGCGTCCGAAGCAGATATCGTGCTCGTCAATACCTGCACGGTCCGTCAACACGCGGAAAACCGCGCCCTCTCCTACCTCGGACGCCTTAAACAATGGAAATCGCGCGGTCCGTCAAAAATGCTGATCGTCGCCGGATGCGCGGCTGAACGTCTTAAGGGAAAGCTCAAGCACCGGTTCCCGCATGTGGACCTCGTGGCAGGAGCAAAAGAGATTGAACAGTTCCCGCAGATCATCGACAAATGGTTCGAGTCAAGACCCGCGTTCGACTGGATGAAGGAAAGCGAGGAATCGTTCGGCGCAGGCGAACTCCGCACCGCGGGCGCGCCGTTCCGTCTGGGAAATGAGAAGGACACGGCGTTTGTCACCATTATGCGCGGGTGCAACTATTCGTGCAGTTACTGCATTGTGCCGAGCGTGCGCGGACGCGAGATTTATCTCCAGCCGGAAAATATCCTGCAGGAAATCAAAGACAAGATCGCGCTCGGAGCCAAAGAGGTGATGCTGCTCGGTCAGACGGTGAACTCGTACTGGCACCGGCGCGCGTCGTCGAACGGAAAACCGGATATCATGGACTTTGCCGACCTCTTGACCGAAACTGCGGCCATTGACGGCGCGGAAAATATCCGGTTCATGAGTCCGCATCCGCACTACATGTCGGACAAACTTATCCGAGTGCTCGGTTCCAGTCCCAAATTTTCGGCCAGCATCCATCTGCCCATGCAGTCCGGCTCTGACAAAATGCTCCTGCAGATGAAACGGAATTACACGCGGAGCGAATATATTCAGATAGCGCAGAAACTCCGCGCCGCTGTGCCCGCGCTCCAGCTCAGCACGGACTTTATCGTCGGGTTTCCGGGCGAGTCGGAAGAAGATTTTGCAGAGACGCTTTCCATTTGCGGCGAAATAAAGTTCGGCGCCGCATACTGTTTCAAATACTCGCCGCGTGCAGGGACAGAGTCGTGTTCGCTCCCGGACGAACCGTCGGACGAAGTCAAAGAAGAGCGCCTCGCGCGCCTTTTGGAGAAGGTCAACCGGTGATACGGAAAATATTGATATTTGCTGTCCTGGCTTTTGCCGGTCTGTGGGCCATGCTCGTGTGGGGCGATCTGTCATCTCTCGTCCGCGCGATGGAGTCTTTTGCGCGGCCTGTGTTTCACAAGGAAATCATCAACCGTTACTGCGGGATTTACAAAGAAGACCCGCTATTTGTCACAGCCATCATTAAAGTGGAATCGAATTTTTCACGCAAGGCGAAATCGCACCGCGGCGCAATGGGCCTGATGCAACTAATGCCGGCCACCGCTCAGGATA
>CAYHWZ010000168.1:0-5853 GCA_964359975.1 uncultured Elusimicrobia bacterium
ATCTTTTGTCATAGTATTGGTCTGCCAGTTATTCCACTCGCCCCGCAAATACATTGAACCGGAGGACTGATTGGCGCGGACCGGGGCCGAGTTTGCAGTGTTTGCCCCGCTGAACACTGACCAGCCCGACCAGTTTCCCGTCCCGTCGCGCGTCTTAACGGCAAAATAGTAAATCAAGTTCGCAGTCAGACCAGTGATGATGGTCCCCACACTCTGACCCGGTACTACGTTGGTGGAAATGGAAGTGAACTCTGTGCCGACAGTATCAAAATTGGTGAACTGTTTTTCGCTGTACTTTATTTTATAGTAGCCGCCTGTGATATTGTTGACCGTACCGTCATCGCCCGGAGACGTCCAGGAAAGACCTATTTCGCCTACATTACCGCCGACTATCGCGGTCAGGTCTCTGATATCCGCCGGTGCCGTATCCACTGTTCTGTAACTGACTGTTGACGACCATCCGGTGAAAACAGATTCATGACTCCTGGCCCGCACACGGAAATAGTAGAGAGTACCCTTGCTCAATGTAGACGAACTTACCGACAGACTCGCAGATTCATTGAAACTTCCGTTGGAAAAATCTGACGATGCGGAAACATTGGCCTGATAAAACGTCCCGTCCTGGTTACCATTGGCTGTCCAAGTGAAGGAAATGGAATTGGACCCGACAGAAGAAGCACCCGGCGAACCCGGCACTGAAGCGGAAGTCACCTTGACTGTCTGCGGAACAACGACCGCAGCAGTCTGATTTGCCAGTTCCCAGTTCTGCGCTATTGCGCGTCCATAATATGAAGTATTCGAGGATAGATTCTCGACGACTGCAAGCTGTGCCGACCGGAACACGGATGAACTGTAAATGGTCCCTGCCCCAAAACTCGTCGAAGAGACCTGGATGACATAAACCGTCCCCGCAGGATTGTCCGGAGCGCTTTCACCCCACGTCACGTTCATCGAACTGGTGAACGCCGCCGACCAGACAAGTCCTGCAGGCGCATTCGCCAAAGTCACGCGGGTGAACGTCGTTATTCCCAATCCGGCTGTCCAGGAAGAGACATTCAGACCCGTGCTCTGACTGGTAACACCGCCATCCCGCGCACGTGCCTGAAAATAGTGAGTGGTATTCGGACTGATTCCGGACCACGTCACCGTCGAACCGCCGCCGAACCACCCCGACACCACTGTGGTACTGCCGGCAAAATCCGGGGAAGTGGAATACCGTACGGAACTGTCCAGCTCGTTCAACCCCGAAACCGAATCCGAAGCGGAAATCACCGCAACTGTCACCGATGAGACCCACGCTGTTATGCTGCTTATTCCCTGACCGCCAGGCGTAGTAAGATCGATTCCGAAGTGACGTCCATTGACAGCCGTTGCCGATGAATATCCGCTGGACGTGCTGTTATTGTCCGTTGCCATCACGCGCCAGTACCAGGTACCCTGCGGCAAAAGCGGTGATAAAAAGTTCGTTGCTCCCTGCGCCAAAGTCGCGGACGCGGGAGATGTCGAGTTCACATATATAAAAGTGGAAAAATCAGAGTATGTGGAAAAATGAATATTGAACTGCATGGTATCCGGACCGTTGGGATCGGAAAGAGTGAACGTTGCCCGGATCTGCTGATACGCGTTGGTCCAGTTCCCGAACGGCAGATTTACAAATCCAGCCGAATACTGCGCGAGCGACGATGGCGCAATCGGATTGGCATTGACAACGGCAAACCTCCAGTTACTGTTTCCTCCGGAATTTACCGCATTGGCAGTGTCAATCACCTTGACGACTGCACTCGAATTCTGCACGTCCACATAACTCACCGCAGACGTGCTCAGAATCTGAACATACCACGTCGTACCGTCGAGCGACGGTCTCAGCATGATTTCATTGCCCACAGTCCCGGAGAGAGTGAGCACAGACCGAACCACCTGTGTACTCCCGTGCTGAAAATAAAGAATTTTGTTGTTTACCGTGCAATCCAGAACATTGAATGTGGTGTTGCCGGTGAGAGAACTGGCCATGATGTCATAAAATGTAACGGTGGAACCGTTGGGAACAAACACACCGCCGTTGTTCCAGTTGCCTGACAGACGGATAGTTCCGCTGGCGCTGATTACACCCTGATTGATGATGATACTGCCGGATGAGTCAAAGATTGCACCTTCAGCAACGCCGACAGTTCCGCCGCTGATAATGAAGTCGCCCCAAGCCCGATTACAGAGCAGAATCTGTGTACCGGCTGCAAAAAACAACGTAAGAATCAGTCGGAATCTATTCACAATAAAGGACAATTCCCATGATAGCGCTACCATTTCCAGGCAAAAAAATACCTCCCCTATTTATTCCGCACTGACGATTCGCGTATCATTAATTGGTTTGGAAATATTTCAATTTCAGGTCTTATAGATTTTTTATCGATACCGGACAATATTCTCTGAACAGCCCTGCGACCCATTTCACTCAGCGGCTGACGCACTGAAGTGAGCGGCGGATACTGATGTTTGGACCACTCGTTATCGTCGTAGCCGACAACTGCGATATTTTCCGGAATCTTGAGTCCTGCATGCCGGCATTCAATCATTGCAACGACCGCCATGAAATCGTTCGAACAAAAGATAGCGGTGAAATCGTGCCGTCTTGCCATCAGTCGTTTCATGGCCTCGTGCCCTTCGACAAGTTCAAATTCCCCTGCTTCAATCAGTTCCTCCTCGACAGTAATCCCGTTATCGATCAGCGCTTTGCGGTACCCCTCGTTCCTTTGGGCGCCGTTGCTCGTGGTGAGATCACCGGTAAGAAAAGCAATTTTCCGGTGACCCAGGTCTATCAAATGTTTTACCGCCATGTACGCACCTGCCACATTATCGCTGTCAATGCAATTCAGACCCTGCCAATTACCGTTAACGATAATATAAGGCATGCCCTGACTGGTCATTTTCCGGATTTCGGGAATATCTTTTACACGGGGAGCAATAATCAGGAGTCCGTCAATCAGTCCGGACCGGTAAAACCTGCTGAACCCCGTCTGATTACTGCTGGTGAACACGCGCAGACTGTTATAGATAAGCACATCGTATCCATACTCATCGGCTGTGGATTCAATCCCGTCCAAAAGCCGCAGAAAAAAATCCACGCTGAAAATGTGAGAATGATAGGGCACCGCAACCCCCAGCGTTTTGGTCTTTCTTTTTGCCAATGACTGTGCCCCGGCATGAGGCCTGTATCCGAGCTGAGTAATGGCAGAGTTGACCCGTTCCCTCAAGTCATCAGACACGTGAATACTGTTGTTGATGACCCTGGAAACGGTCATGGGTGATACGCCGGCTTTGCGGGCTACGTCGCTGATTTTAGGATTCATTTGGTAGCGCTACCATATAGTAAGTATAGATGAAGTATCGACTGTTTGTCAATAGAGCGGCTTGGGGAACATCAGATTCACGGCGGGGCTTGTCGGGTTTCTAAGATCCTAGATTATTGATAGTGATTAGTGAAAAGGATTACTCATCATATTCAAAACGATTCAAGCATTGGACATTAGATCCAAAATCTACAAATCTGAGCGACACCTGTAGTATTTGTCAGGCATCATTTTTGTAAATGTTTTCGACCTCGCTGCGCGGGGATCAGATTACCTAATCCTCAGATTATCAGTGAATCCGCACCACTCCGACCGCGCAACGGAACCCCACGAGATCGAGCGCCGGGCCCTCGGGGAAGTACCTGCTGCGATCCGCAGACCGGCCCCAGCCCGCAACGCCCCAGCCCGCATAGTTGCTCCAACAGCCGCCGCGAAGAACACGGAATCTACCACTATTAGGTCCCTGAGGATTATTATTAGCACTAACCTTGTAATAATTCTCATCATATAAATCACTACACCATTGCCACACGTTCCCGCTCATATCATATAATCCCCACGCGTTCGGCTTCTTCTTACCTACTGGATGGGTTGTATTTCCTGAGTTTTCATTAAACCACTCATAATCTCCAAGCTCTGACTTCGAATCCCCAAAACTGTATTTCGTTTTACTTCCTGCCCGCGCTGCCTTCTCCCACTCCGCCTCTGTCGGTAATCTCATTCCATAATACTCCGCATACTTCTTCGCTCCATACCAGGTTACATAAACAACTGGATGCTTTTCATATCCTTCTGCCGACCGCCATCTGCCGTTGGTATTCTGGACTCCCCTTTCATACTCATATATCATCTTCTGTCCCTTATCATCCGTATCTTTCCCATACGAATTCAAAAATACCGCGTACTGTTCGTTCGTCACATCGTACTTCCCTATAAAATAGGACTCAAGCCTCACCTTGTGCCTCGGATGCTCATCTGCCCCACCCTCCCCTTCAGGCGAACCCATCATAAATTTGCCCTCCCGTATCAGCACCATCACAGAACCGTCATCCGCCGTGTATTCAGAATCCTTCTTTTGAACAGCTTCCTCCGCACCGCTTATGCCAGTGCTCACCGCAAGCAAGACCACAAAAAAAACAAGTGCACGCTGACGCACCCACACTGCGCAAGAGCTTTTTCTTATCCTGTTCATGTTTGGACTACCATCCCTTTATCATACCCATTCCTTTTCTCCGCCCCAATCACGGGAGGAAACGTCGCCGCTCTTGTCTTCCTGTTTTTGTAGCATTCTCACTGATAAATCCTTCTCAAAGATGGAGTATTCGGTGGGGTAACTGAAGGTAACTTCTCTGAAAAATACTATCACTTTCAGCCCGGAAAAACCAGTCTCCGTTTGCGAGGTATTTGACAGTGAAACTTTTTTTGCGAAATGCTCATAATTCAAAACGATTAAAGCATTGGTAACGTTAGCCAATATCTACAACTTTGTGTGGAAACTGGAGTATTTGATAGGCGAAGAAGTCCCCCTATCCCGGACTCCCGATCACAGGTGTTTGGTCAGGACAAGACGGAAATCGCCCTCCCGAAAATCCCAGGTCCAGTGCCATGTACGCACCGGACGCGCATACGGTTCGCTGGCAAAAAGATTATGCACTGTTGCGGCAATGAACGAGACAACTATCTGCGAACCATATAGCGCCGCGGCCAACTGCGCATTTATATTTTTCAACTGGTTCTCCTGCTCTGCGGTGAATGTAACGCCAGATGGAACCGGATGGAAGATACGATATATGAAGTATCCATGAAAAGCCATGATCTCAAGTCCGTCCTCAGGGTCGTCGCCGACGTAGAGAATACCCGAACCGGGAATCACGAATGATTTCATCGCTGCCTTCCAGGGATTTTTGCGTTTACGCGAATTCTTGTTCATCTCATTGCGCACTGTCAGTGACGCGCCGACCATTTGCGAAAAATGAAACGTGCTGATGCCGAAGACCAGTAGGTCTTTTTTCCATGCTTCGAACGGCGTGGCGCCTCTTTGGGTGGACTAGAGCAGGACAGAACCGTCGGACTGTATTTCAAAGACTGCTTCGTCGCGCGCGGCATCAATGCTGATTTCCCTCAACGCCAGACCGAGCAAAGCTGATTCTGTGACAAACACTTTGGTGCCCTGAACCGGCTTATTGAGCCGGAAAAGTGCCACGCCCGGCATAACGCTCGACGTGAAAAACGCGGACAGGGGAGTGACCGGCGGCCAGCGGGGTTTGAGGGTCAGCGGCGGAATAGGCGCGTCCACGGTTGAAATTTTGACTGAATCATCGAGTTTCGCAAGCTGGGCTGGAGTGAGACCCTGGTTGAGTTCAGGCACTGTGATGGGACCTAATTCTGTCGTGGACACTGCGGAACAAAGACCGCTCATCAGTTCCGGCATGGAACGCGCGTTGTAAAGCTGGCCCTCGCTCTGCTCGGACACGCAGCCAAGCTCGCGGCTGAAATCCGGATTCAGACT
>CAYHWZ010000169.1:0-5841 GCA_964359975.1 uncultured Elusimicrobia bacterium
GGGTCCACACAGACAGGTTTCCGCTGTTTCCGCGCGAGCGCGATGACATGTTCGAGCAGAGCTTTTGAAATCATACCTTTACCGTAATCCGAAAGAATCACGCCCTGACAGTCGGCGATGCGGGCCGGGAGTTCCTGTTCCACCACAGTCTGGAGTGAATGAGGGATATTTTGCTGGTCTTCGCGGTCGAACCGGACTACTTGCTGATGCTCGGCGATGACACGCGTTTTAAGAGTGGTGGCTCTGGACGGGTCGCGGATGACACCGTCGGTGCGCACGCCGAGCCGGTGAAAATAGTTGAGCAGAGATTCGCCAGCCGCGTCTTCTCCCACCACGCCGCAGCACGAGACGGCGCAGCCAAGTGAAGCGAGGTTTGCCACCACGTTGCCGGACCCGCCGGGCACGTCGGTCTCTTCGCGCACCTGCACGACGGGGACAGGCGCTTCGGGCGATATGCGGGAAACTTTTCCGCGGACAAAACGGTCCACCATCAAGTCTCCGATTACCAGCACTTTTGTGCCGGAAAACTTGTCAATCAAACGCCGGTACGTACCTGCCTGCTGCTTCATCTTTTCAGACCTCGGTATGCGACAATGCTAAAACTTATTTTATATTAAATCCACCGTCGAAAGTCAAACCCGGAAATGGGCTACCTGGCAATGATTTGTTTGAGTTCGGCGGAGACGTGGCCGATGAATATTTCGGCGCGCATCATGACAGGCATTTTCTTTTCGTCCGCAGTGAGCCAGACCTGCATTTTTTTCCCCTTCTGAATAAAAAGACCCCGCTCGCGGAGGAACGGTTCCACCAGCAGACACTCAAATTTGCCGGCTGTGACTTTAATTGTTTCTTTGCGGATGACTTTCAGCACCAGGGGCCAGTTGCGGCCGGAATGCACGTCGAAAGTATACTCTTTGCCCACTTCCAGATTTTTTGCGCGGCAGAGATACAGACTGGAAAGCGTGTCCACGGCCGGGATGGTGAGGTCGCCTTCCTCCAGTTTGGGTTCGCGGCCTTTCACTTTTTCCACATTTTTGAACCGTTTGGCAACCCAGTCGTAGTCCACGGTCTGCTCCAGAATATATTTTCCCTCCTGGTTATGCTGTTCGAACCGGTGCGTGACCCACTCGTCGCGGTCGAGCCAGGAATCGTTGCGGTCGCGCACTTTGTAAAAAAAGTCAACGAACGAGTTGGACTTTGCCGTGGCGAGAAAGTGGTATGCCCAGACTTTTTTCTTGTTGGCCAGTCCTGCTTCAATTTCCGAAAGGTCCGGCACTTCCAGCACGGCTTCGCCGGCCACTACCACGCCCCATTTTATTTCAAAGACAAGTTTTTCTCCGACGGTCCACGAGGCGGTGTTGGGGTTGGAAGCGGAAACTTGCGCAAAGACTGCCGGACTCAAGAGAAATGTAACGCACAGCCCTGCAAACAGCAGCCGTTTCATCAACGGTGGTAAATGTAGCGGAAAAGCAGCACTATCCAGATGGCCGCAAACCCGATTGCGCTGGAATATTCCTGGTTCTTTTTCCACAGTTCTTTGCTGAACGTGCTGAAATCCGGGCGAATCACTGATTCCGCTTTTGGCAGGAGACGGGGCACAGTCCGGCAGAACTCGACGTAACGCGCGCCGAACTTTTCCCTAAGCTGTTCTTCTTCGCGCAATATTTTCGGAAGGTAGATAGAGTCTCCCAACGCCCACAGCGATATCCAGTAAAAAAATGTGAGCTCGAAATGCGGGTCAAAAAGGCGGAACTTGAAGACCGTGGCTGCCAGCACCATGCCGAGCGAAATGAGGAAACTACCGGCGTAAAGCGGGTGCCGGACCATGGCGTAAGGTCCCGTGTCGGCCAACTCATCGTTTTTCCGTACGCATCCGGCGGCCCACTGACGGAGAAACAGTCCTGCAAACGAAACGATAAATCCGCATATCAGCAAGACTACGTGCTCAGGTTTCGCGCCCCAGAGAAAGGCAATGCCGAACGCCGCTGAGATTCTCACTCTATATTTTTCGCGCCAGTCAGTTTTCATTTTTCAGTATCCATTTTACAGCATAAGGCAAAGATTTTGCCACAAAATCGGGCTTGCACTTTGGTTTTGCGCGGTGTTCGCGTCCGTATCCGGTGAGCACAAGAACAGTGCGCGAACCTGCACGCCGGCCCCACACCACATCGCTGGTCTTGTCGCCGACCACCACGGACTTCTTCAGGTCCAGACGGAACTTTTTGGCGGCGAGAGTAAGCATGCCGGGCTGAGGTTTGCGGCACATGCATCCATCGTCAGGATGATGCGGGCAGAAGTAAATACCATCTATACGCACGCCGCCTTTGCGGAGCAATGAAAGCATCCGCGCATGAATTTCCTTCAAATCCTTCAGCGTGAGATAACCGCGCGCCACGCCGGACTGGTTGGTACCGACGATCAGTTTCCATCCGTGTTTGCGCAGTTGTCTGAGCGCGGGAATGACTCCGCGATAAATCTGCACCTTGTCCGCGTCGGACAGATAATGCATATCTTTCACCAGTGTACCGTCGCGGTCAAAGATAACCGCGCGGTTCATGCGGCCAGACATTTTTCGAGGTAACGCATCAGTTCATTTTCTCCCGATGACCAGCGGATTTTCACCGTCAATATTTTGCAGGGAAAATCCGCAGGCAGTTTGACTGAGTCTTTGTCCGTGGTCACCAGTACGGAGCCCTCTTCGCCAGCATTTTTCCGCAGATTTGAGAGGGTTTCCGCAGAGTAGGCGTGGTGGTCAGCGAACGCGGTCACTGTGCGCACATCGCCGCCCATACTGCGCACTGTTTGTTCAAATTCCGCCGGGTGCGCGATTCCGGAAAAAAGCGACACTCGCCGCTGTGAAATCCATTCTGCGGGCAACGATTCTCCGGTGACATGGTCTCTGAATCCCGCAGGTTCGTAACTAAAAAAAGCGTGGACACATTTTAACTTGTAAGAGAAAATATTTTCAAATTCATGCCAATAGTCGCCGGGTTTACGAGCTGACTTGACCACTGCAAAGCCTGCGCGACTGAGCGAAGAGACAGGTTCGCGCAGATATCCGCGCGGAAACAGGTACGGCGCGCGCAGAATACTTTCGTCGAGACATACGATTTCCCCTTTGCGAAAAAGTCTGCGGTGCTGAAATCCGTCGTCCAGCAGAAAACAGTCCGGTGAAATCCGTTCCGACACAATCCGGGCGGCAGATGTTCTGTCCGATGAAACCGCAATCGTCACGCCGGGACACTGACGCGCCATCATCAATGGTTCGTCCCCGCACGACTGCGCATCGCCCGAAATTTTCTGCCCGTCGGTAACAATCCGCACCTCTTTCAAATTCCCGGTTCTTCCGTATCCGCGCGAAAGAATCGCCGGACGTTTCCCGCGACGCATCAGTTCATTCGCGCACCAGACAGTCACGGACGTTTTGCCTGTGCCGCCGAGCGTGAGGTTTCCGACACTGATCACAGGTTTGACTGCTTTTTGCGGCGCAATGATGCTAAAATCATAAAGCAGATTTACCGACCCGATTCCCGCACGGTAAAAAAGGGCTGAAATACGCAGGAAAACTCTCAGCATCTTCTGCCAAAGAGAAGGATTTACTGACGATACCGTCTGCGTCCAAAACCGTTCTATCAACCTTTCTTTTCCGCAGCCGTGCTGGTGTTTGCCTTCGGCATGAACCGTTTGTCATTATATGTTTTGAACTGGCGGTAAACTCTGGGCCGGACATTCCCTTTGAGTATTTCGCCGGAGAGCCAGGTGAGTTCTTCCTTCAAATCGTCTCTCTGACGCCGGAGCACAGTGAGCCGGCCGAGGCAAAGCTCGCGGTGAGACTCGTCCGCATCCTTGCGGAGCAGCTGCTGTTCGTGGTGACTGATTTTCAGTTCCGCAATGATAAGTTTGTCTGTGAGCCAGCCGACAGTCTCAGCCATAGTAGTATCCTTTCTTGCCGCGCTTTTTTTTCGCGGATGCGGGCACAGATTCGAGCACGGTTTCGTCAATACGTTCAATTAGATCGTTGCGCTTTTGGTTAAGACCATCGATGCGGCGTTTGGCTTTTACGACATTTTCGTCAATACCGGACCGCGCGAGATCTTCGGCATTCCAGAGCTCGATATGCGTCCTGGAAAGTTCGCTGACCAGTTCTCCGAGTTTATTTTTTGCGTTCATTACACGTTCACCTTTCTGTCCAGAATATTTTTGGCTGCGCTGAAAACCTGTTCCACGCTCACATGCGTCATACACTCGTGCTGATACGGACACTGATTCAAACCGCAGGCGATACAGTGCAGAGCATCGTCGCGCACAATGGGATGCCGCGCCGAATCCGGCGGATTGAATGAGCGCGGATTGGTCGGACCGTGCACTGTCACCGTCGGGACACCGAGCGCGGCGGCGAGATTCTTGGGACCGTTGTCCACGGCCACTACGAGTTCGCAGGTTTCCGCAAGAGCAGCCAGTTCCACGATGGTAGTTTCAGGAGGCACTATCACCTTTCCGCCTTTGCCTGCGGTCCGGATTTTCGCCGCCAAATCATCCACCAGACTTTTTTCCCCCGGACCCCACAGGAACAGTACGTCGTACCCCTGGCTTAAAAACTTTTCAGACAGTTCTGCAACGCGGTCAAGCAGCCATTCGCGGGTTTTGCGACGCGTGACGCAGGCAATCCCGATACGTTTGCGCCCGACTGCTCCGGCCATCTGCAAAATCCGGTCCTTGATTTCTTTGGGGATTTTCAGACCCCAGGACCAGTTGTCTGTTTTGACTCCGAGCGACGACACCAGGTCCAGTTTCTGTTCCACCAGATACTTTTGATCCGTGGTCCGCGCGCGATGGTTGTACACCATTTTGCGGATACCGTGCCCGTCGAATCCTGCCCGCACTTTCGCTCCTGAGAACAGACTCAAAGTGAGCGTGCGCCCGTTGGACAAAAAGTCGAGCGCCCAGTCATATTTTCTGCGCCGCACTTCGCGTATCCACCCGAACTCGCGGTTCTTGTCATAGACCAGCACTTCGTTGACATCCGGATGCAGGCGCACAAGCTGGTCCGCAGGTTTCTCGACTAAAAAATCAATCTGCGCGTTGGGAAAATGCCTGCGCAGAGCCCCGATGACCGGCAATGTGAACACAACGTCTCCGACACGCCTGAGCTGGATGATGAGTATGCGGGACGGATTCATTTGAGCGAACCCAGCCACAGCGAAAGTGTCAGTACGGGCCAGAGCGCAGCCGCGTCTTCACGTTCATCATTATAGATTTTTTCCGCCTTCTTTTGAACTGCGGCACGGCTAAAAAGAGCTGTTTTTTCCAACAGGGCCAGTTCCATCTGGGACATGAGCCAGTCTTTGGAATGAGCGCGTATCCACCGTCCAATGGGAACAATGAATCCATGTTTGCGGCGCCAGCAGAGATCTTTTGGCAGGAACTTTTCTGCGGATTTGCGCAGGAGATATTTCCCCTTGAACCATCTCACTTTATATTTTGACGGCAGACTGAAGGCAAAATCCGCCACATCATCGTCGAGAAACGGAGGACGGGCTTCGAGCGACTCGCCCATGGCGGACAGGTCCACTTTCATCAGAAGCCGGTCGGAGAGAGCGGTCATGGATTCGAGCTGCAAAATAGAATTGAGCATATCCGACGAATGAATGCCGGCGCTGAACTGACGGACACGGTCCGGCAAATGGCTGAGCATTTTCCCGTTTTGAGAGTCAGAGAACATTTCATGCGCAACTGCAGGGCTAAAGTCGCGGTTTAAATCGAACCAGTTGTCTGCGCTCAGATGAGGAATGGCGCGGAATATTTCGCCGCGCCCGCTCCGGCGGAACAGTGCCTGCGCAA
>CAYHWZ010000170.1:0-5817 GCA_964359975.1 uncultured Elusimicrobia bacterium
CAGGGACGTAGTGGCGATTGTCGGTCATAACCCTCATCTTGAAAAGCTGGTCGGATGGCTGCTGTCCGGATTAAAATCGAGTCTTGTCACATTGAAAAAAGGCGGCGCCTGTTTGATTGAATTTGAGGGTAAACCGCAGGCAGGGAACGGGCATCTGCTGTGGCTGATGAAAGCTTCGCAGATGAAGAAGTTTTCGTGAGCCGGCCATAATTCAGGGAGGTGACGTCATGCTGGAAAAAGCTGAGACAGGAAAAGAAATAAGCAAAGCGGATTTTCGTAAACAGGCGCCTGCTATCCGGACTGCGCTGATTGATGCGCAGCAGCGTCTTATCTCAGCAGGTTTTCCGGTCATCATACTCATCTCCGGCAACGAGGGCGCGGGCAAAAGCGAGACGGTGCGTCTGTTGATGGAATGGATGGACTCGCGCGGGATGGAGGTTCATTCTTTCTGGCGGGAGACGGAAGAAGAAAAGGACAGACCGAGGTTTTGGCGGTACTGGCGCGTGTTTCCGTCGAAAGGGCGCATCGGTGTGTTTTTCGGGTCGTGGTACACGCAGCCCATTATCGGCAGAGTGTTCCATAATATCGGGAAAAATAAGTTCCGCGCGGAGATGGAACGTATTGCAAAATTTGAGGAGATGCTGGCGCGCGACGGGGCGCTCGTGCTCAAGTTTTGGCTGCACCTTTCCAAAAAAGCACAGAAGAAACGGCTGAAAAAATTGGAGAAAGACCCGGAAACGCGGTGGCGGGTTTCGGACATGGACTGGAAATTTTTCAAAAAGTATGACCGGTTCCGCAAAATTTCGGAAAAGGCGCTGGCATTGACGCACAAGCCGCTGACTCCCTGGCAGATTGTGGACGCTGAAGACAATGAGTATCGGCATCTGACTGTGGCCAAGGCGGTTTTGAACGGGATCAATAATCATCTTGCGAAAATGCAGAAGACAGGGAAACCGGGGAGCGCGCCGGATTTGTCTGTGCCGCGTTCCGGTAATGTGTTCCGTCAGCTGAAACTTGACCGTCCGATGAGCCGTGACGCGTATGAAAAAGAATTAGGCGGACTGCAGACAAAACTGAGCCGTCTTACACGGAAACTGGGCAGCGGCAACCGGTCGCTCATGCTGGTGTTTGAAGGAAACGATGCGGCGGGAAAAGGCGGGAGCATACGCAGGTTGGTGCAGGCGGTTGACACGCGGTTGTTCCGGGTCATACCGGTGGCGGCACCGAGCGACGAGGAAAAATCGCATCCGTATCTGTGGCGGTTTTGGCGGCATTTGCCGCTATCGGGAAGGGTGACGGTTTTTGACCGGTCGTGGTACGGGCGTGTGCTGGTGGAACGAGTGGAAGGTTTCTGCGCTAAAGAAGACTGGCGCAGGGCATACGATGAAATCCGCGAGTTTGAGGAACAGTTGTCCGGTCATGGTATTATTCTCATCAAGTTCTGGCTGGCTATCAGCAAGGAAGAACAGCTGCGCAGGTTCCGGCAGAGGGAAAAAATCTCCTGGAAAAATTACAAGATTACCGACGAAGATTGGCGAAACAGAAAAAAGTGGGATGCGTACGAAGCTGCGGCGTGCGACATGTTTGCGCGAACGGACGCTCCGCAGGCGCCCTGGGTAATGATAGAGTCCAACAACAAACTTTACGGCCGCGTCAAAGTGCTGCGGACTGCGGTGGAAAGATTAAAAAAAGAAATCGGTTGATTCCGCTGTCATAAAGCGGCAGACGTCATACTGGACTAAATTCCAGCGGGGAAGACCGGGTCAGCAGATGCGGGGGAGCTGTTCTCCGCGCGGGAGATCGAGAATGCGGTTAGTGCCGAGTGAGCCGCGCGCAGTGACAATGTATTTCCCCGGTTCTCCAACTTGACCGATAATGGCTGAGTTTTTGCCGGACGGATCGGACTGGAGTATTTGCAGGGCTTTTTCAGATTCGTTCTGCGGGACAAAGATGATGAAACGTCCTTCGTTGGCCACATAGAGCGGGTCCAGACCCAGGATTTCGCAGGCCGCGCGCACAGGTTCGGATACAGAGATACGGGATTCGTCGACGGAAATCGATATTCCTCTTGTTTGCGCGATTTCAATCAAGGCCGCGCCCAATCCTCCGCGCGTGAGGTCGCGCATGCAGTGGATGGAAAGTGAACCAGCCATGAGTTTTCCAACAATCTGTGCAAGCGGCGCGCAGTCGCTTTCGATGGCGGTTTCAAATTGCAGTCCTTCGCGCGAAGCCATGATGGATATCCCGTGACGGCCGATGTCTCCGCTGAGCAGAATGGCGTCGCCTGGAGAGACTTTGGACGGCATGATTTCTATGCCGGGCGATATGTGACCGATTCCCGCAGTGTTGATATAAATCCCGTCGCCTTTGCCTCGGTCAACCACTTTAGTGTCGCCTGTCACGATCTGCACGCCGGCATTTTTTGCAGAAGTGTCCATGGACTTCACTATGCGCTGCAAACTTTCGACGGGGAATCCTTCCTCTAAAATAAATCCTGCGCTGAGATAGAGCGGTTTTGCGCCGCACATGCACAGGTCATTGACTGTGCCGTTGACTGCCAGTGTGCCGATGTCTCCGCCCGGGAAAAAAATCGGGTGCACTACATACGAATCCGTGCTCATGGCGATTTTGACGCCGTTCACATCCACCGCTGCTCCGTCGTGCTCTTGAGAAAGATATTCGTTGGCAGAAAATCCGGGGAGGAAAAGTTTTTCGATGAGTTGACGCGTCATCCTGCCGCCGCCGCCGAGCCCTATCTGGATTTTGGTAGAGTCTGTTAACGGAGTAGGGCAGATTATTTTAAGCATTGGCTTTCCGGTACTGATAATATGCTGCGCAGGTGCCTTCGCTCGAAACCATGGTGGCGCCGAGCGGTATGTCGGGCGTACACTCTTTCGCAAAGGCCGGACATTCCGCAGGTTTTTTCAGTCCCTGCAGAATGAGACCGCTGATACAGATTTTTGATTCTTCAGCTTTCATGGACGCTACGTCAAAGCGTTTTTCAGCGTCGTAGTCGCGGTACTTTTCACTCAATCCCAATCCGCTTTGCGGGATTTCGCCGATGCCGCGCCATTTACGCGGGATAACGGTGAATACGTCGCGGATAAGATTCTGGCCGGATACGCTGCCTTCCTTGCGGACTGAACGGCTGTACGCGTTTTCGACGGAAAAGCGGCCTTCTTCGAGTTGTTTGACGCACAGGTAAATGCCTTCGAGAATGTCCACGGGCTCGAATCCTGTGACTACGATGGGCACGCGGTATTTGGCGGCAATGGGTTCGTACTCGGTGAATCCCATGACTGCGCACACATGTCCTGCAGCTAAAAATCCCTGCACCCTGTTTTGAGGGGAAGAAAGGATGGCTTCGATTGCCGGCGGAACAAGAACGTGCGAGACCAGTATGGAGTAATTTTTGATTCCCCGCGCGTGCGCTTCGAATACGGACATGGCATTTGCCGGCGCTGTTGTTTCAAATCCGACCGCAAAAAATACGACTTGTTTGTCCGGATTCTTTTCCGCAAGTTTGACCGCGTCCGACGGGGAATATACAATCCGTACATCTCCGCCTTCTGCTTTTACGCTGAACAGGTCTTTCTGCGAACCGGGCACGCGCAGCATATCGCCGAATGAACAGAATATCACACCGGGCTGTCCGGCAATGGCAATGGCTTTGTCAATGATTTCCAGCGGAGTGACGCAGACCGGACATCCGGGCCCGTGCGCAAGAGTGACTTTTTCCGGCAGGAGACTGTCCAGCCCGAACTTTACAATCGAATGTGTTTGACCACCGCAGACTTCCATAAGTGTCCAGGGTTTGCGGACAATGCCGCGGATGGCCGAGGCCAGCTGTTGGGCGGATTTTGAATCGCGGTACTCGTCGACCAGTTTCATTTTGCGCCGCCTGCCGATGGGGGGAGAGTCATGATGGCGCGCATATAGTTGGCCCGTTCAAATGCTCCCGGATCCGCGCATTTTATCTGGCTCAAACTGCCGTGCATCTGACGGATGGAGACATATTCGTGCGCTTCCATCCAGCAGACCATATCGGCCTCGATGTTCTTGATGTAGGTGATTCCGTTTTTCAGCAGAACGGAGCAGAGCATGGTGATGTCAGCGCCAGCCATGATGAGTTTGAGCGCGTCGAGGGCTTCGTGCACGCCGCCGGTCCCGGCCAAATCAGCTTTCACTTTTCCGTAAAGTATGCCTATCCACGTCAAAGGCAGACGCAGGGACTGAGGTGTGCTGAGCAAAACGTTGGTTTTTATTTCCAGTGTTTCCAGGTCAAAGTCTGGCTGGTAGAACCGGTTGAACAGTACAAGCGCGTTTGCTCCTGCCTGGTCCAATCGTGACGCCATGTTGGTCATGTTGCTGTAGAACGGACTGAGTTTGACGGTGACGGGTATCTTTACATTTGATTTCACTGCGCGGAGAATTTCTACGACTTCATTTTCCACATCCGCGCCGGATTTGCTGATTTGGGTCGGGACAGAATATATGTTGAGTTCAATGGCGTCCGCGCCGGCCTGTTCGACAGACTTGGAAAAAGCCGTCCATGCTCCGAGCGATGTTCCGTTGAGACTGGCGATGACGGGAATTTTGATGGACTGTTTGGCTTTGCGGATATGGTTCAGGTATTCGTCGGGTCCGAAAAGGAATTGTCCCGGCTGGGGAAAGTAGGTGAGACCTTCCGGATTGCTTTCTGTCGCGTTCACCATGTAATGTGCGATTTCGTAACTTTCAAGACGCAGCTGCTCTTCAAAAAGTGAACGGAGCACAACGGCGGACGCGCCGGAATCTTCCATGAGTTTAAGATTGTCGATTTCTTCCGACAGCGGGCTGGCAGACGGGACCAGCGGCGAACGGAGTTTGAGTCCGAGATAATCTACCGAGATATCCATCAGGCCCCCTTCTTGTCCGGTTCGGGCGGTGCAGGTTTGGACGCCATATTTTCGTACAACTTTCTGCGGGATTCCACGTCCTGTTTGGCATCTTTCAGCAAACGCCGTGCGTCTTCAGGACGGCTCTTGGTGAGCATTTTGAAACGGTTTTCCGTGTAGAGATATTGTTCGAGACTGAGTTTTGGTGGGGCGGAATCGAGCGTGAGAGGATTTTCGCCCTGCTTTGCGCGGTCCGGATTGTAACGGTAAAGGAGCCATTGTCCGGAATCCACGGCTGCTTTCTGATTTTTCATGGCGGTCCGCATCTCGATGCCGTGCGCGATACAGTGGCTGTAGGCAATGATGAGCGAGGGTCCGTTATAGGATTCGGCTTCGATGAATGATTTGAGCGTGTGCTCGTCTTTTGCGCCCATGGAGACCATGGCCACATAAACGTTCCGGTAGTTGATGGCGGTGAGACCGAGATCTTTTTTGGCTGTCAGTTTACCGCCGGCGGAAAACTTTGCCACTGCGGCGCGCGGCGTTGATTTTGAGGTTTGACCTCCGGTGTTGGAATAAACTTCCGTATCAAGCACAAGGATATTCACATTCTGGCCGCTGGCAAGCACGTGGTCCAGTCCGCCGAACCCGATATCGTACGCCCATCCGTCGCCGCCCACAATCCATACGCTTTTCTTGACCAGCGCGTCTGCGAGCGGGAGCAGCGCCGCAGTTTCAGGTTTGTTGATTTTTGCCAGACGTTTTTTCAATTCTTCGACGGATTTCCGCTGGTCATAAATGTCAGCTTCGCTTTTTTGCGGATTTTCCAGTATGGCCCGGACAATGTTCGGGTCCACATCGCCGGAAAGTTTTGTCAGGAGACGTGCGGCGTGCGCTTTCTGCTGGTCGAGTGAAAGTCTCATCCCAAGTCCAAACTCGG
>CAYHWZ010000171.1:0-5797 GCA_964359975.1 uncultured Elusimicrobia bacterium
CGCATTGCCCGTTACGTGCAAAAAGCAAAGAAAAAGATTATGATAGGATGCATGATGGAATCGCTTCTCGGACTTTCCGCCAGTCTGCACTGGGCCATGGGTACAGGACAGTTCAGCTTTGCGGACCTGGACTCTGCGCTTCTGCTGAAACCTGCGCCGGTGAAATCCGGCATTACGAATTCCGGGCCGGTATATCGGCTCAACGTATCAGTGCCCGGCTTTGGCAGCATGGCCAAATTCTAAGTTCATGAACAGTTACATCCTTATCGCCATTCTTGCAGGAATCGTCTGGACCGTGCGCACCTTGTCCGGCGTGCGTGCATTTGCGCCCTACTTCAAATATCTGCCTGAACCGCTCTGGTGTTACTTTCTCCCCACTTTGCTGTCCACAGTTGGGTGGATACCGCAGGACGCGCCCATATACGGCGTGATGAGTAAGAAGCTTTTGCCGGCTTGCCTTATCCTCATGCTTGTAGGCACTGACCTCAAAGCCATCATACGCCTAAGTCCGCGGGCTTTGTTGGCCATGTTCTGGGGCAGCGTCGGCATCGGGATTGGCGGTCTTGTGACCTATATGCTGCTGTTCAAGACTGCGATATTTCCCGGCGCGGACGCAATTCCCCGCCCGTGGGAAGCGTGGGGCTGTCTCTCCGCCACATGGACCGGAGGAAGCGCCAATATGGTCGCTGTGCGCGAGATCCTGCAGACGCCCGAACAGGTTTTTTCCGTGCTGGTGATTATGGACACTATCGTGGCATATTCGTGGATGGCTTTACTGGTTTACGCGTCAAAATATCAATCCGGCCTTGATCACTGGCTAAAAGCGGACAATTCTGAATTCCCTGAATCACATCCGGTCATCACTGAGACAGCCGCACATTCTGTTTCTCATAATAACGCGTCCGGGCTCGCATATAAAACCGGGCTGGCAATTCTGGCTTACGGAGCTGGAGAACTATGCGCGCGTGCGGCCGGCTTTTTGCCCGCGGTCGGCAGTGTGCTGAACACTTTTACCTGGACCGTTATCTGCGCCACGGTCCTGCCGCTGGCGCTGTCCGTTACACCTGCACGGAAAATGGATGATTACGGCGCGGGAAAAGCCGGTTCTTTCCTGCTTTACTTTCTGCTTACCACAATCGGCGCCCGTGCCAATTTTTCCGCCTTGATTTCAGCCCCGTGGCTGGTGCTGGGCGGTCTGGTGTGGGTTCTGATTCATGGACTGGTTCTGATTACAGCCGGGAAAATGTTCCGTATTCCCTCCGCGCTTCTAGCCGCAGCCAGCCAGGCAAATGTTGGCGGCACCATATCCGCGCCTTTGGTTGCGAGTGTGTACAATCAAAAATACGCTTCTCTCGGTCTGCTTCTGGCTGTTCTGGGCAACATTTATGGCACTTACGCAGGCCTTCTGGCATCGGAAGTTTGCAGATGGTTCGGCAATCTGATATAATAAAATTTCACAGTCATAAGATGGAGGTACATTCCAGTGGCTCAAGAGATAACAGACAGCAATTTTGAATCCGAAGTGCTCAGTTCCAGTCAGCCCGTTCTCGTAGATTTGTGGGCTCCGTGGTGCGGTCCTTGCCGCATGCTTTCGCCCATTGTGGAAAAAATCGGCAACGATTATCAGGGACGCGCCAAAGTTTTCAAGCTGAATACAGATGACAATCCCAACACTGCCGCACAATACCGCGTGCAGGCCATTCCCACCCTCCTGTTCTTTAAGGGCGGCGAACTGGTCGAGCAGCTCGTCGGCGTTCAGCCGGAAAAAGAGATACGCAGCAAACTCGATACACTTCTGAAGTAATCTCATTACCTTGATAGAGTTCGGCCCGGAAGTTTGCCAGGACATCCTGCAATCTTCCAGCCGCGAGTGGCTGGAGGCCAACGGTCTGGGCGGATTCGCCGGGACTACGGTTTCCGGTATCAACACGCGGCGGTACCATTCTGTGCTGACTGCCGCAGTCAAACCTCCGGTTGTGCGCACCACGCTGGTCAACCAGTACGAAGAGAAAATATTCTCTGAATCCGGACACAGCTGGGGCATTTCCGCGCACCAATACGGTTCTCCGACAGACAAGAACCGCACCCGCGGGAATCCTTCTATCATAAATCCGGCCGGGTTTTCACTTCTCAAAAAGTTTTCGCTGTATCCCTGGCCGGTGTGGACTTACCAGTCTGACTTCGGTGTGCTGGAAAAATCTGTCTTTATGATATACGGCCAGAATGCCACGGTCACGCTGTACAGACTGCTGGAAAGTCCTCACGAGTCACTCACGCTTAAAGTGCGCCCTTTGATGACAGGCCGGGACTATCATCACACTCATCACGAAAACCGCGCGCTGAATGCCGCTCCCAAAATCCTGCCGGGCACAGTCAGCTTCGCGCCGTATACGGGAGTACCGCAGATTTATTTTCATCATAACGGCGAGTTCAAGACCTCGTTTTACTGGTATAGGAATTTCTATTATGCCATCGAGAGTGAGCGCGGATCCGATTGCCTTGAAGATTGCTGGACGCCGGGCGAATTGATTTTTACCCTGAAAAAGGGCGAGACCTGCCATGTAGTAGCTTCTACAGAACCAAAATTCAGAGGGACTGTCGAAACACTCCAGTCGGAAGAAAAAAAGCGCCGCGAAAAATCCGCCATGCTGCATGGAAAACCCGCTGCCGGCCCGGTCTATGCGCTCATGCGCAGCGCTGACCAGCTTATTGTGCGGCGCGACAAAAATCTGCGCACCGTGATGGCCGGATACCCGTGGTTCACGGACTGGGGACGCGACACGTTCATATCCATTTTCGGACTGTGTTATGCCACAGGACGGCTGGACGTGGCACGCGAAATAATTCTGGCTTTTTCCAAGTATGTGAGTCAGGGAATGGTGCCGAATCATTTTCCTGATACCGGTCAGGACCCGTGTTACAATACCGTGGACGCATCGCTGTGGTACATCCTTGCGGTGCAGGGATACTGGAAAGAGACACAGGACACGCGGTTCCTGCACGAGGGTGTATGGCAGACATGCATGGACATTATCCGGGCTTACCGCGAAGGCACGCGCTACAATATCCGTCTGGACACGGACGGACTGATTTTTGCAGGCGCTCCCTGAGTAGCGCTTACCTGGATGGACGCCAAGGCAGGTAACTGGGTAGTGACACCGCGTATCGGCAAACCTGTGGAAATCCAGGCGCTTTGGTACAGTGCATTGCGTGCCATGTCGGAGATGTCCGGTTCACTGCACATGCCTGAACAGACCAAAGAGTATGAAGGCCTTGCCAAATGGTGCCGCACCTCGTTTAACCGCACTTTTTGGAACGAAAAAGACCATTTTCTATACGATGTGGTTCACGGCGCCCAAAAGGATGCGGCACTGCGTCCCAACCAGATTTTTGCCGTGAGTTTGGACCCGACTTTCCTGGACGGCACCCGCGCGCAGACAGTTTTGAAAATTGTTGAGAAGTATCTGCTCACACCTTACGGACTGCGTTCGCTTTCCCCCAAACATTCACAATACATCGGAACATATAAAGGGGACATTATAAAAAGGGACGGAGCTTACCATCAGGGAACTGTGTGGAGTTGGTTAATGGGACCGTACATAACCGCTTACCTCAAAGTTCACAAATATAATAAAGGAGCAAAACGTCACGCGCATAAACTTTTGGAACCGCTGACCGCTCATCTTTCCGAGTGCGGGTTGGGTTCAATTTCCGAAATCTTCGACGGAGATGAGCCGCACAGACCGCGCGGGTGCTTTTCTCAGGCATGGAGCGCTGCGGAACTTCTCCGCCTGCTGATTTGCGACCTAAAAGAGTAGGGCTGCGCATATTGACAAAGAAGGATTACTTCTGTTAGAATTAGTTTGAGAGGTTACCCTTAACAAAATGGAGGTATATCTGGATGGGACCGAAGTCACCCTGCGGTTGCTAGTTCGTCAGATTTTTATAGCCGGTTAAACCGGCACAATTTTTGGGGCACGGCTCACCCCCCGATGCTGTGCCCCATTGTTTTGGTATATAGTTAAAGGCAAAATATGGAGGTCAGACCCAAAATACTGTTTGTTTGTATAGGAAATTCTTGCCGTAGCCAGATGGCAGAAGGATTTGCCAGGGCATTGTCCGGCGGCAAGTTGGAAGTCTTCAGCGCAGGTTCCAGGCCCAGCGGTAAAGTCAGTCCGGACGCGATTTCAACGATGAAAGAATCCGGTATAGACATCTCGAAACATCACTCCAAAGGTTTGAACCATCTCCCCCCAGAACGTTTTGACGCTATTGTCACCATGGGATGCGGCGACGCTTGTCCGCAAATCCCCGCTCCCATACGCTATGACTGGAAGATTCCGGACCCTGTCGGGCAACCTATCGAAACTTTTCGGCAAGTGCGCGAGCAAATCCGCGGCCACGTCGAAAACCTGCTAAAAGAGGTACATTAATCATGGAAGACCAACTTAATCTGTTCCAGCCGGTACGCGAAACTTATAAGATCTCGCACGTTATCAAGAGAAACGGGCATGTGGCTGCGTTTGACCGGGAAAAAATCACCAACGCCATTTTTAAAGCCGCAGTCGAAGTGGGCGGGTCAAACCGGCAGAAAGCTGTGGAACTGACTGAAAAAGTGCTTAAGATGATGAATGAAGTGTTTCCTGCCGACGCCACCACTCCCAGCGTAGAGGAAATCCAGGACATCATAGAGAAAGTGCTGATTGAAAGCGGGCATGCGAAGACTGCCAAGGCGTACATTCTGTACCGCGCCGAGCACGCCCGGCTGCGTGAAAAGAAAGCGTCCACCATTGCGGTCGAGGACAATATCCCGTACAAGCTGGTCTGGTCCATCTATTCATGGAACGTGGACCACGAGTGCGATACAGTGGAAAAAATCAACCGTCAGCTCAAGGACGGACGCTGGAAAAAACTGGTGTCGGATGCGGAGAAAAAGTATATCGACGAAATCAAAAAAGTCGCGCAGGTCATTACCAAGAGAAAGGACGAGGTGCGGCTGATGATTGTGGCCGGTCCGAGCAGTTCGGGTAAGACTACAACGACCATGAAAATAGGCGAACATCTTAAAGAACACGGGCTTTCGTTTGTGCTGATGTCGCTCGACAACTATTATAAGAATCTTTCTTCGCACCCCAAAGACGAGTACGGGGACTATGACTTTGAGTCGCCTTATGCGCTCGAACTGGATATGATTAACGACCATCTTTCGGCTCTGCTCAAGGGCAAGACTATCAAAATGCCCTACTATGATTTCAAGTCCGGTGTGCGCAAGGACAATGTGACGGAATTCAAGCTCAAAAAGGGCGAGATTATCCTGATTGACAGTCTGCACGGTCTCTATGACGAGATGACCAGGAGCATTGAACGGGAACAGAAGTTCAAGTTCTATATCGAGGCCATCTGCCAGGTGAAAGATTCCATGGGCGAGTTTGTGCGGTGGACGGACCTTCGCATGCTCCGCCGCATGATCCGCGACAGTTGGCACCGCAGTTACGACCCGGAACGCACCGTCGGGCACTGGCATTACGTGCGGCGCAGTGAAAAGAAATATATCGTGCCGTTCATTCACACTGTGGATTATGTTTTCAATGGTTCGCTTTCGTACGAACTGCCGGTTCACAAGAACTTTTTGGAACAGCATTTTCCGAAAATCATCAAGAAATATGAGAGCGACCCCAAAAAGGCGGACGCATTGTTCCGCGCACAGCGTGTCAACCGTCTGCTTGCCTCGCTGGAAAAGTTTCCCGACACGGACTTCATCCCGAAAGATTCGTTCCTCAGAGAATTCATCGGCGGA
>CAYHWZ010000172.1:0-3063 GCA_964359975.1 uncultured Elusimicrobia bacterium
CGTGCAGAGTCTCGAAACTATGCCGCTCGAATCCATGATCTGGCAGGTTGTAAAAAACGCAGTGCAGAACCCGGAAGACCAGAAAAAAGTTTATGAACTGATTCTCAAACATATAGAGCAGAACCTGAAGACTGAAGTGGAAAATGCCACTCAACAGCTGAAAGGCGAAAAACAGGTCCTGCTCAACGAGAACAAGCGCACGGAAAATGTCATCACCAACATGGCCGAAGGCGTCATCGTAGTGGACGAGAACGGGCGCATCGTAATGGCCAATCCCGCAGCGGAAAAAATCTACGGTTCCGCGCTCACTGATTTGAAAGGCAAACGCATTGACGAACTTGCGGGCGAAGAACTGATGCTCGCGCTGTCCAAAGAAATCTCGAGCCCGTCGGAAACCGGCGCTATTCAGAGCGCAGGCAACGCTCAGGACATCGTCCGCCAGTCCACTGCCACCATCCGCAACCCGGAAGGTAAAGTCGTCGGCGTGCTCTCCATCCTGCAGGATATTGCCAAGATGAAGGAAGTCCAGAGGATGCAGGCGGATTTTGTCTCGCATGTCACGCACGAGCTCCGCTCTCCGCTCACGGCAATCAAGTTTGCTCTGTCCGAACTTTCCGAAGAGCCCGCCATTTCAGGCAACGCGCACCAGTCGCATGTCATTGATATTGCGAAGCGGAATATTGACCGTCTCGCGCGTCTTATCAACGATATCCTTGATTTTGGTAAAATGGAATCCGGCAAACTGGAGATTCATCCTGTGCCCGTCGACATCTATACTTTGCTGGAAGAAACAGCCAAGAGTCTGGTGTCGTGGGCTGCCAGCAAAAATATCAGTCTGGAAATCGTGCCGCTGGAAACTCCGGTCAAAGTGAACGCGGACAAAGACCGCATCACGCAGGTGATAGTGAACCTGATTTCAAATGCCATCAAGTTCACACCGTCGGGAGGACGCATTGTGCTAAAAGCCGAACCTCTCACTTCTTACCTTGTCAGGATCAATATCATCGACAACGGCAAGGGAATCTCGTCGGAAGACCAGAAGCGTCTGTTCGAACGTTTCTTTCAGGCCAGGCAGATGGAAAAATCCGATGTGCCCGGCACTGGACTCGGACTGCACATTTCCAAGACCATAGTTGAACTGCACAGGGGACAGATTGGATTTGAAAGTGAACCAGGCAAAGGCACCAATTTCTTTTTCACTCTTCCATTGGTAAAGGATGCGGAAGCTGGCGAACCGCAGTTGCAAATCGTAGGCCAGACAGTCGCAAGAAAGAAGGGCTGGCTTTCCCGCCTATTGAGACGGTAACAGAAATTTTTGGAGGAGTGCGTGAGTGGCTTAAACGGCTCGCCTGGAAAGCGTGTGTCCGTGAAAGCGGACCGTGGGTTCGAATCCCACCTCCTCCGAAGCTAGTCAGTTTGTTTCCCTTGAAAATATTTCTATGAAAAATCGCGCATCTATCCAGGTCCGGGCCCAGGCGGAACTCCGCCCCATGCTCGGTGTCCGGTTCAGCGCCATGCTGGAAATGGGCGAATCCGAACTCGGACACCTCACTTCACTGCTGGAAGAAGACCCTGTTTTCCAAAAACTGTTCCGGACCACCGACCCCAACCAAAAAGTCATCCACCGTCAACGATTTCCGTCATCCCGCTTCGCCTATTCAACCGACGAACTGCCCGACGTCATGTCCGCGGCCTCTGCTCCAAGCCAGAGCGCAGGCGAAGTGATGGACGAAAATGCGGACGTTATCGAGCAAATCCAAAAAATGGGCCAGGCCGAATACGAATCCTATTTTCTCTACGAAAACGGGGAAAGAACTCCACAGGAAACAGCTGTTGAATTAGGCCTGCCGGAAGAACTGGCCAAAAAGATCATTCGATTCACGGAACGAGTACTGCTCCGCTACAATTTCAGCGATACACCCTCGCCGTTGGCCGTGTCCAATACAGTTTCGCCTGAACTTCAAACCCGCCATTCGCGTGTAGCCATGTACCGTGCGGACAGTGACGGTAAATTTGAACTCAGTTTTTTCTCGCCGCTTATGGCAAGGGGTATATACCGCATCAATTACGAGCGGCTCAAACAGCTCAAAAAGTCCGGTTCATTATCAAAATCCGAAAAGAAACAGGTGGACCAATTGATACGCTGGCTGGAACTTATCAATTCGCGCAAAAGAATAATTTTCCGTCTTCTGCAGCTGCTGCCTGACCGGCAAAAGGAACTTTTTGCCAGCGGGGATTGGGACCATATACGCCCGCTTACACAACGGACCGCGGCTCAGTCTCTTTCCGTGACCCCGGCCGCCGTATGCCGCGCGATTCAGAACAGGTCCGTTGTCATCCCTCAGGGACAGGAAGTGTCCCTCATTTCGCTTTTTCCGTCGAAAAAAGACGTGCTTAAACGTCAGATAGCGCCGCTGATTGAAAAAAATATCAGTCTTTCAGACCGCGTGCTGCAGGGTTTGATTGAGAAACAGTTCAGCGTGAAACTTTCCAGAAGGTCTGTAAACGTCTACCGCAATGAACTGAAATCCAAGTGAAGGGTACGGACAAAATCGATATGGACCCGCTCGAACTTGTCTTCTATTATCACGAACGCACCAAACATGCTCCTCATCGTTTTGCCAATGGACCGGGCTCCCTGGACTGGGAAACACAGCCCGACGCTTTCCGACGGTACATTGGCGCGCCAATCATTCCGCTGTCCATACCCGCGACAGACGATACGCTCCTTTACAGCCGGATATATTCTGCGGAATCCCCAGACCCCTGCCCTCTGACTGTTGAAAATCTATCCTCCTTTTTTTACTATTCACTCGCACTGTCCGCATGGAAATCTTATCAGGATAAAAAGTGGGCGCTCAGGGTCAATCCATCCAGCGGAAACCTTCATCCCACAGAGTGCTATTTAGCCGTTGGTCCTGCAGACGGATTGCACTTGCAGCCCGGCATCTATCACTATGCGCCTAAAGAGCACGGATTGGAACATCGCGCATTTTGGGACGAACAAACATGGTCCTCAATAACGGAAAACCTGCCCAGTCAATCTTTCTTAGTGGCGCTGTC
>CAYHWZ010000172.1:3073-5783 GCA_964359975.1 uncultured Elusimicrobia bacterium
TCTGTCGTCTGTGCACTGGCGGGAATCGTGGAAATATGGGGAACGAGCCTACCGCTATTGCCAGCACGATGCAGGACATGCGATTGCGGCGCTGCGATTTTCAGCCGCGCTGATGGGATGGAAACTGACGCTGGTGACCGGGGTGAATTCCGATGATATCGGACACTTGGCCGGACTTGACCGCACAGTTGAATTCAATGTAAATGAAGCAGAAGTTCCCGACCTCATAGCCGTTGTTTCGCGAATGTCCATTGAACATCCCGTTATACATATACCTGGAAAAATAAGCGCCCAATGGCAGGGCAAACCTAATGCTTTGAGCCCTGCGCACGTCCAGTGGGAAATCATCAGCCAAGTATCCAATGCATGCGGATTAACTGCGGAAATATCACCGACGGTGCCAAGTTATTCGTCCGCCGGATTTGACGAGCAAGCTGCCAATCCCGACCCCCGTTCCGCCGGAACGATAATCCGTCAAAGACGCAGCGCCGTGGACATGGACGGAAAAAGCACGGTTTCCCGGGAACGGTTCTTTACCATGCTCAGCCGAACTCTGCCTCAATGCGCCGCTCTGCCGTGGGACGCAGCGGTATGGCCGCCGACCATTCACCTGGGCCTTTTTGTCCATCGAGTACAGGGACTGATTCCCGGACTATACGCTCTGGTCCGCAACGCTGACAAGCTGCACGAATTAAAATCGCGCATGAACCCGCGTTTTCAGTGGAAACCAGCGCCCAGCGCTCCCGAAAAACTGCCGCTATATTTGCTGGAAGAAGGAGATATGCAAGAGATTTCAAAAAACGTAAGCTGCGACCAGGACATCGCGGGAGAAGGGTGTTTCAGCGTAGCGATGCTCGCAGAATTTGAACCGACACTTCTTCTGCGCGGACCATCGTTCTACCGGAATCTCTTCTGGGAAACCGGAATGATTGGACAAGTTTTGTATCTTGAAGCAGAATCCGCTGGATTGAGAGGCACGGGCATCGGCTGTTTTTTTGACGACAGCGCGCATCGGATATTCGGACTCACAGACCGCACCTTTCAGAGCTTGTACCATTTCACCGTCGGGGGAGCGGTCGAAGATTCGCGGCTCACGACTTTACCCGCGTACCCCTCTGAAAACAAACTATGAAATCAATTATCTTCGCAGGCAACAACCTTTTTTTCTCCACCAAAGTCACAGCCCAGCTAAAGAAACTCGGATATTCTGTACAGACGGTATCCGCATGCGACAGTATTGACATGGACACAGCAGCAGGCGCCTCTGCCATGATTATTGACCTGGCCTCAGCCGGAGCCAGCGCGCTTGAATTGCCTGGCCGATTCAACGACATCCCGCTCATCGGTTTTAGCGGACATAATGATACTGCAAATCTGGAAAATGCCCGCGCGGCCGGGTACAAAATAGCGACCACCAACGGACGCATCACCTCCGACCTTCAGGCAATTTTGAAAGAAATCGAAGGTATTTAGAAAGTCAGACTTGAGTTTGCGGCTGATTCTCGCGGAAAATACCGAAACAGGAAGTGTAACCGTGGATGTAAGTGGTGTGATTGACCGGTCCTATCTCACCGTTGCAGAAAAATCCTCCGACCGGAATCTGGCCGACCTTCTTCTGAAACATGCGCGTGTCATGATTTGCCGAACCGTACAAATATGCGCCGCGCCCCATACACGAAAATAACAGCGCGCCCTGCGCCTGCCTGCTTTCCGCGTTCTTCGTGTATCCTGTCAAAAGATGGTCCAAATCATCCGCAGACGTTTTGGCATCGCGCAAATG
Source organism: uncultured Elusimicrobia bacterium (assembly GCA_964359975.1). Lineage (GTDB taxonomy): Bacteria > Elusimicrobiota > Elusimicrobia > 2-02-FULL-39-32 > 2-02-FULL-39-32 > CAYHWZ01. Next base: position 4,854 of record CAYHWZ010000172.1, read on the forward strand.
AAACTGAACCGTCTGCCCCTGCCTCATCATCGAGCCAATGGCCAGAATGCCCTTTTCAGGGTCCGCGCCGATGATATTCCGGATCAAAAAGTCGCCCTGCCCGAAAGATGTCTTGGACGCGTCCATCACCACACCCAAAAACAGCGACGTGCGCAGGAGCTGCTGGTCCCTGGGCGTCAGCGTTTCATAGAGTTCTTCCAAAAGTTTCATGGGCGGCTTGTTGTCCAGCCCCATCAGCACATTTTCCTGACATTCAGTGACCACGAGCGGTTCCCCGATGGGCCTGCACCCCTGCGCCACTATCGAATCAATCTGAATATTGCCTGTCAGCACAGCGCCTATCAGACCCTTGCGGTGCACGTGCTGATTCAAAAAAAGCGCATTTTCGCCCGGACTGCTTGCACCGCTGGCCAGACCACCCACTTTGGCTGATTTGGGGAACGCGTAATCGAGCCCCATCACAAATTGTTCGACATCCATGGAAAACGGGTCTCCCAATACCACGAACTGGGGGTTTTTGTCCGGCGCAGTGCCGAGCAGGTCATGCCAGGCCTTCGGACGCGCATCCTCGTCGGGCAAATCATCGTTGTTTATGTAGAAACTCTGCAGTTCCACGTCCGGCAGACGCGCCGCCGTGATGGAAATGGACGGTTTCTGCTCGACTTCCCTGCCGCCGCCGATCACTCCGCCCGCGGAACAGCCCAACATCAAGCGCGGTTTCAGCGCGTCGTAAATCTGAGTCGGCACTCTGGGATAGTTCCTGGAATAGTGGGGGGAAACAAAGACTGCGGCAAGGTCTGGCTGAAACTTGAGTTCTGCGCGCGTACGTTCCACGCATTCTTTGACTGCGCGTTCAAAATCCTCTTCTTCGGAAATTACCGACGACCATTTCACGCGCTTTGGTCCCGGGCTCAGTACTTGTAAACGCTT
>CAYHWZ010000173.1:0-5746 GCA_964359975.1 uncultured Elusimicrobia bacterium
TCGCGCGCGCTGGAATATATTTCGGCGCCTGACGCTTTTTTGACCCGTCCGATTTCGCGGGCCGTACGCGCGCGTTCGGTGAGACGCGTCAGAATTTCGCGGTCTATATGGTCTATCTTTTTCCTCAGCTTTTCAATTTTATTCATAAATTCCTGTTTTGCCGATAAAGTTCAGCATTCTGTTCTCGGTGCGGTCCCGTCTGTACGAAAAAAAACGTTTGTCACATTTGGTGCACGAATAGTCCACGGTGATATTTCCCGCAGGCACGCCGGCTTCGGCAAGTTGGAGCGCATTCGCCTGCGCCAGATCGAGAAAAGCTTTGCCGCCCCTTGATACCACGCAATTTTCCGGAAACTGTGCTGCGACTTCAGGGCCGACTTCGTAACAGCAGGGGCGGATATGCGGTCCGATATGGACCTTGACCCTTTCAGCGTTCAACTGCCATTTCTGCATTGTCAAATTCAGCGCCGCAAGCAGAATTTTTTGCTGTGAACCCCGCCACCCCGCATGCACTGCACCGCAAACACCTTTGTCTTCGTCAACAAAAAGAGCCGGCAGACAATCTGCGGTAAAAATGCCGAGCACAGCTGTGTCCAAATCCGTTACCAGCGCGTCTGTTTCCGGCAAAACCTGCCTTTCGGGTTTTGACACAACCCCCACTCGGTTGCCGTGCACTTGCCTGGCTGTGACCAGACGATCCGGCAAAAGATTCGAACGTGAAAGAACTCGTTGCTGTACTTTCTCATCTCTGGCATTGCCGTCCATGCTGAAACTCGTGCCCAAGATCCACGGACTGCCCGCCACTCTGTTTCGCTTTATCGTCCGAACATGGTACCGGAATCTGTGCCGGTCTCGATGCCTCGCACTGAGAGCATGAGTTCTTCGGGATTCGACGCGGCTTCGAGGGCGGATTCCAGTGTGACCATCTTTTCGTTCACCAGTTTCACCAGCGACTGGTTGAAAGTCTGCATACCGTAAAATTGGCCCTGCTTGATGGCAGTCATTAGTTCGCTGGAATTGGAATCGCCGATGAGCTTTTTGACCAGCGCGGTGACGACGAGAACTTCCACCGCAGGCACGCGTCCCTGGCCGGAAACATGCGGGAGCAGACGCTGTGAAATAACGCCGCGTAAAGTGTCGGCAAGCTGAAGACGGATCTGGTTCTGCTGGTACGGCGGAAACATGTCCACCACGCGCGTGACAGTCTGAATCGCGTCAATAGTGTGAATCGTTGAAAGCACCAGATGTCCGGTCTGGGCTGCGGTGAGGGCCGCGGACATGGTCTCCAGATCGCGCATTTCACCGAGCAGGATGACGTCCGGGTCCTGACGCACCACATGTTTGAGCGCGTCGGTGTATGTGAGCGTGTCCATGCCGAGTTCACGCTGGCTGATGATGGAAAGCTGGTCGCGGTGGATGAACTCAATGGGATCTTCAATCGTGATAATATGCGCGTAACGGGTCTTGTTGATATGGTCTACCATAGACGCAAGCGTGGTAGATTTACCCGAACCTGTAGTGCCGGTGACAAGCACAAGACCGCGCTGATTTTCCGCAATCTTTTTGACGGACGGGGGCAGTTTTAGCGTGTCAAAATCCGGGATTGAAGTCGGTACGACGCGGATAGCGATATTGGCGCCGCCCTTCTGCAGGAACGCGTTGCATCGGAACCGTCCCACGCCGTCCAGTGTGTAAGACATGTCGCACTCATGTTTCTCGTCGAAAATCAGTCTCTGACGGTTGTTCATCATCTGGTAGGCGATATTCAGAGTTTCTTCTTTTGAAAGAATCTGTTCTGCGGCGAGCAGTTTACCGTCCACGCGCATGACCGGCGGACCGTTGGCGCGGATATGCAGGTCCGAGGCGCGGTTCTGCACCATGGTCCTTAACAGAGTGTCTATGACATTTTCAGCCATGATTTCCCCCCTACTTCAGCTTGGTGCTGCCGCGGCGCAGGAAAGCGGGTTTGCGCAGTTCCGATTCGTCCAGCGCGTCGGTGCGGGGTGCGCGCTGTTCGGGTTCTGGCAGAGAAGTGGAATAGTCCTGCATAACTCTGGGCGCGCGCCGTTCGCCGCGAGTGCGCGTTGCGGGATTGGCTGCTTTTTGCGCCGGAAAACCAGTGGCAATGACAGTGATGCGGATAGTGTCCTGCAGACTGTCCTCTGAACCCAGCCCGATGAACACTCTGGCGTCGGGCGACACTACGGAATAAATGTAGTTCATAGCGTCGCGCACTTCGTGCATGGTGACGCCGCCTCTTTTACCGGAAATGTTGACCAGCACACCTTTGGCTCCATCGATGGTGACATTTTCCAGCAGAGGACTTTCAATGGCTTTTTTGGCGGCTTTGATGGCGCGGTCGGCGCCGATTTCCTCGCCGATACCCATGAGCGCTTCGCCAGCTCCGGCCATGAGCGACTTGACGTTTGCAAAATCCATGTTGACTTCCTGCGGACGCGTAATGACGTCAGAAATGGCCTGCACGGACTTGCGCAGGACATCGTCCACGATGCGGAAACATTCTTCGTAAGGCGTGTCCGGATTGACCAGCCCGAACAGCCGGTCGTTGGGAATAATAAGAAGCGTGTCGGCGAACTCGCGCATATTCTTGATGCCGATTTCCGCCTGCTGGCCTCTGGCCCGACCTTCAAAATCAAACGGGCGCGTGACAACCCCGACGGTAAGAATACCCATTTCCTTGGCAATGCGCGCGGCCACGGGAGCGCCTCCGGTGCCTGTTCCCCCGCCCATCCCGCCGGTGACAAAGACCATGTCCGAACCCTGCAGCACGTCGCGGATCTCGGCTTCACTTTCCTCGGCGGCTTTGCGTCCCATCTCAGGGTCGCCGCCTGCTCCGAGCCCTTTGGTGAGTTTAGTGCCGAGCTGAATGCGCGTGGGAGCGAGCGAATTGTGGCGGAGCCACTGCGCGTCGGTGTTGGCTGTGATGAATTCCACATTGCGGATATCGCTTTGTATCATGCGGTTGACCGCGTTGCCGCCGCCGCCGCCGACTCCGATGACGCGGAGAATGGCTGCCGGTCCGGCGTACTCTTCAGGAAATTTTATGGTCATCATATCAGAACAGTTCGTCCATCCAGGTTTTCAGTTTCCGCGTGAAACCCGTCGGACGGTGCGAGCGGATACCTTTGGACCATTCGCCGACATGACGGTAACGGAGCAGACCAATGGCAGTGGCATATCCGGGATCGTTCACGATTTCCGCCGGGCCTTCCACTCCGATAAGTCCGCCTTGATGCACGTTGATGCCGAAGACTTCTTCCACTGCTTTGTCGATACCGTGAAGTTTGGAGCATCCGCCGGTAAGCACGATGCCGCCGGGGATCATTTCCAGATAATTCGATTTCTGCAGTTCCTTGTAGATGATTTCAAGGATTTCTTCCAGACGGCTTTGGATGATTTCCACCAGCGTACGCCGCGCGACTTGCCGGCGGGCGCGTCCATCCACGGAAGTGAACTCAATAGATTCGTCGTCGGTGAGCAGACTGCACATAGCAGCGCCGTAATTTTCCTTCAGTTCCTGCGCCACAGTGAACGAAGTGCGCAATCCGTGCGTAATATCCTTGGTGATGAGTTCGCCGCCGATGGGCAGTTCCTTGGTGTACCGCACACTGCCGTCGGCGTAAATGGCAAGATTCGAAGTCTGGCCGCCGAGGTCCATGAGCGCCACGCCGAGATCTTTTTCCTCGTCGCTTACTACGCTATCGCCCACGGCAAAAGCTCCGTAAATAATGTCGCGATAATTGAAACCTGCCAGGTTGATGGACTTGACGATATTGCTGAGATGGCTGGACGATGCGACGGCGATATGCACATCCACGGCCAGGTGCGAACCCTCCATACCGACAGGGTCCTCGACGCCGGGCTGTTTGTCAACGGAAAAATCCTGCGGGACAGTGTGGATGATTTCGCGGTCGTTGGAAAGCTGGATGGCTTTGGCGGTGTTGATGACATTTTCCACATCTTCGGCGGTGATTTCCTTGTCCGTGCGTGAAATGACCACGGCGCCGCGGTTGTTGAGGGTTTCCACATGCGAGCCGCGCACGCTGACAAGCAGATCCTGAACGGTGACACCGGCCTGCTTTTCGGCTTCCTCGACGGCGCGCTGGATGGCTTGTCTGGATTCCGGAATGTTGATGACTACGCCGCCTTTAAGACCCCGGCAGGCAACGCGGCTGGAACCCAGCACTGTGACCATTCCGTTGGAGTCGTCTTTGCGTCCGATGACCACTACGGCCTGTGCGCTGCCTACATCGAGACCTGCCAATATTTCAGTTCGTGCCATTATTTGCTTTTCCTTTTATTCGTTCGGACTGTTTCCTGCACAGGACGCACTACGACTTTTCCTGCGATGCGCGCGTCTTCCATCGTTGAACTGTTTTTGTGCGGCACTTCTCTCAGACTGATGTAGGACACTTGCATGGACTTGGCTTTCAGATCTTCCGCCACTTCTTCCAGCTTGCTGAACTTTTCCGCGAACTCGCTTTTGTTAAAATGGCCCCAGACCACGCGCACGGTACTGCTGCTCAAACTGGTCTGACTGATATAGAAACTGATTTCTCCGCTTTCGTCAATCTGCGCTTTGCTGAGCGAACCTGTGCTGAACGCTGTGGTCATGTCCGCGCGCGCGTCAGACCATGCTGAAAGAAACTGCACTGCCCCGCTCACCGTTGCGCTGGATGCTGCGACCAGTATCGGGAGACCGTCCGGCTTTACTGTCTCGGATTCCGGTATGGCTGAACCCTCCAAGTCCACAAGCAAGGGAGGATTGTTCCCCAAAATAAGCTGGGCCGCCGGTATCCGAAGTTCATACTCTACTTTAAGCCGGTCCGGCAGACTCCGCGAAAGTGACACGGATTTAAGCGCCGGATGTTTCTGCAACAGACTGCGCTCGATTTCAGACACAGAAATTCTGAAAGTCGACTGTCCGGTATATTGCGCAAGTTCCTGCGAGATTTTCTGCGTTATCGGTTCCTGCGCCGTCCCTATATCCACAAATTTTAGCATAAAAAAATCAGAATGGTACAGAAGTTGATAAATGGCTGACGCTCCCCACGCCATTATCGAGCAGATGAAACCGTACTTTGCGACGGTGAGCAGACTGGTGCGGGTACGGGTCCATCGTTCCGCGCGGACTTTGGCGCGGAGCACCACTTTTTGTTTGCGCCGAGGTCTCATTGTTCATCGCGCGAACTGCGCACGATTTCAAGCGCCATTTCGGGAAAACTGAATCCTGCGGCGCGGGCGGCTTCCGGGAAAAGTGAAGTTTCGGTCATGCCGGGAATGGAGTTGACTTCCAGTGTCCAGATTTTGCGGGCAAGTGTGAGGATAAAGTCCACGCGCGAGAATCCGCGGCATCCGAGTGCACGGTGAGCTTTGAGCGCGAGACGTCGGACTTCGGCGGCGGCGCGGTCCGGTATTTTTGCCGGCAGGATGTGCAGGGACATTCCCTTCTGATATTTTGCCTGGTAATCGTAGAAAGATTTTTTGGGGATGATTTCGATGATGGGCAGTACTTTTTCACCCAGTACTGCGGCGGTGAGTTCGCGGCCGGCTGCAAATTTTTCCACTATGATTCTGTTTGACTGACGGAAAGCAGTGCGCAGGGCTGGTGCGAGCTCGGACTGCTTTTTCACAATGCTGACGCCGATGGCGGAACCGCTGTCCACGGGTTTGACCACGCAGGGGACTTTTATATGGCGCGGAAGTGTGAACGGCGTTTGCCGGA
>CAYHWZ010000174.1:0-5685 GCA_964359975.1 uncultured Elusimicrobia bacterium
ATTTTTGGCGCCATCAACCCGTGGATCGGCCTCGGCACCGCATCTTTTTCTGTCGCCATGTCGCTGTTTATATTTTTGCTCGAACTGCTCATCGTCGTGCCTTTGCAGGCGTTCATATTCACATTTTTGACCGCGCTTTTCGTCGGTGCGGCAGTTCATCCGGAACATTGATTTGGATCCTATCCTGAAACCTATGATGATTTTTGAAAGCCCAATTTTGAGACAGCTTCGAGGCGCGAGGAGCGCGCAATGCAGTCGCATTGTAAGTGACGAGCAACGAAGGAGATGTCCGAAATTGGGCTTCCCGAAGGGCAGGGCCATTTTGGGCTGCGGCTTCGTCACTCATCACTTACATCCAGACAGGATGCTCGTTCTTCGTTTCTTGCCGGAGCTCCAAACTGGCCCTGTCAAAAATTATCATAGGTTTCAGGATAGGATCTTTCACGCAGCATAAAATAAAAAGGAGGAAATAAGATAATGCTCTACTTGGGATTAGGTTATTTGGGAGCCGGACTGGGTGCAGGATTGTGTCTGATAGCCGCGGCGTTCGGTATTGCGAGACTGGCAAGCGCAGCGTTGGAAGGGACGGCACGTCAGCCCGAAGCAGCCGGCGCGTTGAGAACTTCGATGATCATTCCTGCCGCTCTGATTGAAGGGTTGGGATTTTTCGCGCTGGTCATCTGCCTGCTGATTGCGCTGAACCTCGGATTGCCAAAAACCGGCGGTGAAATGAAAGCGGAATCGCACGCAGTAGAAACACCGAAATAAACGGGATTGCAGTATAAGAGGACCGAATGGAAAACTTACTGAAACCCGACATCGGGCTGATGATCTGGACAGTGGTCACATTTCTGACTGTGGCCCTTATCCTCAAGAAACTTGCCTGGCCCCCGCTGATGAAAGCCCTCGACGAACGCGAGGAAAAAATCAGGAACGATATCGAGGCCGCTCGCAAGAATAAAGAGGACATGGAGCGTCTCAAAGCCGACTACGATGCCCAGATGCAGCAGATTCAGGACAAAGTGAAAGAAATCCTAGCTCAGGCCCAGTCGCAAGGCAACCAGACGCGCGAAGCCATGATGAAGGAAGCGGAATCCGACGCGAAAAAGCTGACGGACAAAACGCTCCAACAGCTCGAAGCGGAAAAGGAACGTCTCATCCGCGACCTGCGCAGTGAAGTGGGCGCGCTCTCGGTGGAACTGGCCGAACGTCTCGTTAAACAGACCGTGGACAAAAAGGTACAGGAAAAGTTCGTTGAGGATTTCCTGAAAGAGCTTGATTCCGCCGCTGTGAAAAAGGGCTGAACCGGACTGTCCATGAAAGAAACTTTTGTCGCGGACCGGTACTCGCGGGCTCTGTTCCTGGCGCTGGAAGAACAGAAAGGCGCTGACCCGGAAACGGTACTGCGCAAACTGGCGGACATAGCCGGCAAACTGGCGTCCGACGATAAATTGCGCACGGACCTCAACAGTCAGATTCTTTCCGCGGAAAAGAAAAAGAAATTGCTGAAAGACCGGCTGTCGGCAGTGATGAGCGATTGTCCGGCGGTACTGCTCCGTTTCCTGGACATTGTGATAGACAAAAAACGCGCTGCGCTCCTGCCGCTCATCGTGTCGAGGTTCGAGCAGGCATTGCAGGAATCGCGCCAGTCCGCCAAAGCGTTCGTGCGGTCCGCCGCCGCGCTCGACGACAAACAGAAAAAAGCCATGGAACAGAAACTTTCCCAGATGTTCGGCAAAAAGATCGAGATTGAAAGTTCCGTCAATCCGGAACTTATCGCAGGCATGGTCGTGCAGATAGGCGACACGGTAATTGACAACACTCTGAAATCGCAGCTTAAAAAAGTTAAATCGAGGTTCGAATATGGCCATTAAACCGGAAGAAATCACCAGCGTACTTAAAAAACAAATCGAAGGATTCGACGCCAAGACCGAACTTAAAGAGGTCGGTTATGTCCTGCAGGTGGGCGACGGTATTGCGCGCATCTGGGGCCTGGAAAACGCGCTCGCAGGCGAACTGCTCTCCTTGCCGCACGGCGTGTCCGGCATGGTGCTGAATTTGGAACGCGAAAACGTCGGGTGCGTGCTCCTCGGCGAAGACAAACTTATTAAGGAAGGCGACGAGGTCAAACGTACCGGCCAGATCATGAACGTGCCCGTGGGCGAGGCGCTCATCGGACGCGTGGTCAATCCGCTCGGCATTCCCATCGACGGTAAAGGACCCATCAAGACCACCCGCACGCGTCCTGTGGAATCCATTGCTCCCGGTGTGGTGGAACGTCAGCCGGTGAAAGAGCCGCTCCAGACCGGACTCAAAGCCATTGACTCCATGATTCCCATCGGCCGCGGTCAGCGCGAACTCATCATCGGCGACCGCCAGACCGGCAAGACTGCCATTGCCATTGACACAATCATCAACCAGAAGGGACAGAATGTTGTCTGTATTTACGTTGCTATCGGTCAGAAACAGTCCACCGTCGCGCAGGTGGTGCAGAAACTGCAGGATTACGGAGCCATGGAATACACCATCGTGGTCTGCGCCACAGCGTCGGACCCGGCTCCGCTCCAGTACATTGCGCCCTATACCGGATGCGCCATGGGCGAGGATTTTCTCTTCAACGGCAAACACGCGCTCTGCGTGTACGACGACCTTTCCAAACATGCGCAGGCGTACCGTCAGATTTCACTGCTTTTGCGACGTCCTCCGGGCCGGGAAGCGTATCCGGGCGACGTGTTTTATCTGCACTCCCGTCTGCTGGAGCGCGCCTGCAAATTAAGCGACAAGAACGGCGGTGGTTCACTTACTGCGCTGCCTATTATTGAAACCCAGGCCGGCGACGTGTCCGCGTATATCCCGACGAATGTGATTTCCATTACCGACGGACAGATTTATCTGGAGAGCGGACTGTTCTATTCCGGAGTGCGTCCGGCGGTCAACGTGGGATTGTCGGTTTCCCGTGTCGGCGGCAGCGCGCAAATCAAAGCCATGCGTCAGGTTGCGGGACGTCTGCGACTGGATTTGGCCCAGTACAACGAACTTGCCGCGTTTGCGCAGTTCGGTTCGGACCTGGACAAATCGTCGCGCCAGCAGTTGGCCCGCGGCGAACGCATGGTGGAACTGCTCAAACAGGACCAGTACCGCCCGCTCACCGTCGACCAGCAGGTGCTTATATCGTTTGCCGGCGTAAACGGATTTGTGGACGACTTGGCTGTGAGCGACCTGCGTAAGTTCGAAGATGAATTGCTGAAGTTCGTTGCGGAAAAACACGCGGCTGTGTTGACGGAAATTCGCGAACAGAAAAATATCAGCGATACGCTGAAAGAAAAAATCTCAGCCGCGCTGACAGAATTCAAAAAAGGTTTCGCCCCCGCGCAGATCTGAAAATGCGTTTACTAGTTACCGGCGCGTCCGGACTGATCGGTTCCAACGTAGCGCTCGAACTTCAGAAACAACATGAAATCGTGGGTCTGTGCAACATCCAGCCCGGCTCCATGGACAATCTGAAAGAGTTCAAGGGCAAGTTTGTAAAGGCCGATATCCGCACCGCGGACTATGATTCGCTTGGCAAGTTTGACGCTATTTTTCATCAGGCGGCGATTACGGACACCACGGTCACGGACAGTAAAGCGATGTTTTCCACGAATGTGGAAGCGTTTGTAAAAATCCTGGAATACGCAGCGCGGACCGGATGCCGGAAAGTGGTCTATGCGTCGAGCGCAGCCACATACGGTAAAGGCAAACCGCCGATGAAAGAGAATACTCCCCCCGCTCCCGCCAACATTTACGGCGAGAGTAAAGCGGAGATGGAGCGCGCGGCAAAGTCATTCTGCGCCAAACATCCGGAAGTGTCCGCCGTGGGACTGCGTTATTTCAATGTATACGGACCGCACGAGTTTCATAAATTGAAGGCCGCGAGCATGGTGTACCAGCTTTACGCGCAGATATCGTCGGGCAAACGTCCGCGCGTGTTCAAATGGGGCGAACAGTTTCGAGATTTTATCTATGTGAAAGACGTGGCGCTGGCCAATGTCAAGGCGTGGGAATATAATGGCAGCGGCGTGTTCAACGTCGGGACCGGAGCGCGGACATCGTTCAACAAAGTGATAGAGACGCTGAACTCCGCGCTGGGCGCCAGCCAGCCCACAGACTATTTTGACAACCCGTACGATTTTTATCAGGACGAGACTCAGGCCGACACGACGCATGCGGAAAAAGAACTTGGGTTCAAGTGTCAGTACACGCCGGAACAGGGTATCCGCGATTATGTGCAGTGGCTGAAGCGTGCAACAGTACAGGTTTGATATAAAATGGCATCATTAAGAGAATACCGAAAGAAAATAAAGACTGTTAAGTCCACTCAGCAGATCACCAAAGCTATGAAAATGGTGGCGGCGGCGCGTCTGCGGAGGGCTCAGGGACGCATCCTCTCCGCGCGTCCGTTTGCGGTCAAGATGCGGGAACTGATTTCCGAACTGTCCGGGAAAATCGCGCTGGATGAAAGCAGTCAGGCGTCGGTTCACCCGCTTTTCAGGAGCGGGAATTCCAACCGTGTCGGACTTCTGCTTGTGACTGCGGACAAGGGTCTGTGCGGCTCGTTCAACACGAACCTGATCAAAAAGGCCGGCGAAATCATCCGGCAGAACGCGGACAAAGAAATGCGTTTCTTCGTCGTGGGACGGAAAGGGCGCGACTTTTTCAAGCGGCTCGGGTTTCCGGTCGCGGCGGAATATGTGAATATCTTCAACCAGCTTTCGTACACGCACGCGGAACTAGTCGGCAAAGATTTGATGGACACGTTCGTGCGCGAGGAACTTTCCGAGGTCATCGTAGTTTACAACGAGTTCAAGTCCGTGCTTCAGCAGAGACTGGTGGCGGAACGGATTCTTCCCCTTTCACAGCCGGATACAGCGCCGGTTTCGCGCGCTTCGCTGGATTTTCTTTACGAACCGGAAAAGAGCCGTCTGCTTGAGGAACTGCTGCCGAGATATGTGAAGTCGCAGTTGTTCCGCATTTTGCTGGAATCCGCCGCGTCGGAACTCGGCGCACGCATGACTGCGATGGATTCCGCCACCAAGAACGCGCGCGAACTCATTGACATCCTGACTCTGAAACTGAACCGCACGCGCCAGGCCATGATCACCCGCGAAATCGCCGAGCTCGTCGGCGGAGCGGAAGCGCTTAAGTAGTTCCGATTTGTGATGACCAGGAAGGGGCACAGCAGAGCGAGATAGAGGGGGTGTGGGTCTATGAGCAAAGAACAGAGAAAGCATAATCGGGTGCCGGCCACTATTGTGACTCAGTTGCATACGCCGGATTCCACCTTGTCCAAAGGCAAAGGATGCGTGGTGGACTTAAGTCTGGGCGGCATGGGGTTTGAGTCCGAGTCGGAATTTGATAACAACACGGACATTTTTTTTACGATGAATCTGCCCATCGAAATACAGGGCAAGATTGTGCGGATAGACCGTAAGGGCACGCTCAAACGATACGGAGTAAAGTTCACAAAGTTGGGCGACGTTGAGAAATTAAATCTGGACCGCTACATAACGGTACGGTTCAAAACATAATAGATATCTTAAAATAATTCAGCGAGGTGTGAGATGAACATGGGTAAAGTCGTGCAAGTCATCGGTCCGGTGGTGGACATGGAGTTTCCTGCAGGGAAACTGCCGGCAATTTATAACG
>CAYHWZ010000175.1:0-5673 GCA_964359975.1 uncultured Elusimicrobia bacterium
TGTAAACCGTTTTGATTTTCGAACGGCTACCGATGAGACCGATATATGCAGCCGGAGACTTCAGCGTCGAAGATAGATAATCAATATCAAAATCGTGGCATCGCGTGACAATCACCACATAACATTTGTCATCGATGGACTGTTTCATGCGCGGGATAAAATATTGCGGTTCGCCCGTATGCACTTCAATCGCTTTTGTAAACCGCTGTTTATTCGCAAACTCCGGTCGGTCGTCAGCCACAATGTGCGGAATGCCCATTTCACCTGCAAAAAATCCGATTTTTTCCGCTACATGCCCGCCGCCGAGAATCACCAGACGCATACCAGGCGCGAACACATCAATGAACACTTCCACTTCACCGCCGCAAAACATCCCGATTTCTTTCGGGTTCAGACGGAAAGACGCTTTGCGCGAACGCCCTTCGCCGATAGCCAGACGCGCTTCCTGGATGGCCATGGCTTCGAGCACGCCGCCGCCGATAGTTCCCTCAATATTGCCGCCGGGAAATACCAGCATCTTGGCTCCCACTTCGCGCGGAGTGGACCGTTCCGCCGAGGTCACAGTGACCAGCGCCACGCACACACCTTCGGCGCGCAGTTCCGCCAGCCGGTTTATCAGGTCCATTTTACCGCCTTTTCATAATCTTCCATCGTATCCACATCAAAAACCGTGCCTGCATCGTCGGTATCCACATCGAAAACAGCAGCCGCGTTGCGGTGCGTTACCCAATGCGCGCCTTCATTCTGCGGAGCGACCATGATTTCAGAAAAAAATCTCTGGTCAAAAATCACCGGATGTCCGTGTTTGCCGTTGTGACGAGGGATGACGATACTCCCCTGCCGAGACTGCCACGCGCACGCAAGCGTTTCATAAGTTTCAGCGCGTACCAGGGGGGAATCCACCAGACACACCATAAGCGCGTCGTACTTATAGGAAAGATTCCGCACTGCGCATTGCAGCGACGTAAGCTGACCGCCGGGCCAACTGTGATTGACCAAAACTTTTTCGCGTAAAGGTTTGAGCTGTGACCAAATGTCCGGCGCACCGGCTCCGAGCACAAGCGAAATATCCTTGATACCCGCGCGCCAGAGATTTTCGCTGATACGCTCGACGAAATTCTGCGTCCCGAGCTTGAGCAGAGCTTTGGGCTGACCCACGCGGCTCGATTCGCCTCCTGCCAAAATGCACGCGGATATCATATCAGCAGGTGGTCACAGTCTTGCGAAACGGGCCGCCCATATTATGATGACGGCGCATGATACAGTCATTCATCACCACTTTCAGACCGGCTTTCTGCGCATCTTCCGCGGCCAGCGCGTGCTCCACGCCGTCCTGCATCCAGACTGCCTGCGCCTTGATGCGGATGGCGTCCTGCACAATCGGATAGACCTGTTCCGACCGTCGGAAAATGTCCACGATGTCCACTTTTTCAGGAATTTCCTGCAGGTTCGGATAACATTTTTCGCCGAGGATGAAAGGATACCCGGGATTGACCGGAATCACGCGGTAGCCCACCTTCTTCAGGTAAGCCGCCACCTGGTGGCTGGGACGGTGCTCTTTGGGAGAGCATCCCACCACCGCAATCGTCCGCAGGTTGAGCAGTTCGCGGATATCGGATTCGCTGGCCATTTTGAGCTGACCGGTTTATTGGTCGTCGTCCTTATCTTCTTTGGAAGCGCGGCTCTTTTTCATGGGAGTCATTTTTTCCGTCAGAGCGGCCTGCTGGTCAGGTTTGAGCGCTTTCTTCACATCCATGACAAATGAAATGTCGTTATCCCACTGTTCTTTGGTGAGGTCAGCCATCATTTTTGTGAAAGCGTCCACCTCAGCTTTCGCCGGATCTCTTTGTTCAAGCGCTTTCGTGAACGCAGAGGTCTCTTTCCGTCTCTTGCCTTTGATGAGTTTGTCCCTGTTATCGAAATTGGCCTGCGCGGCCACTATTTTATTTGCGACGTCTTCCGACCACTTCAGTTCAGATTTCCATTCCATCACCTTTATTTTCTTGGGCGGAAAAAACGGCATCTTAGCCCATGCGATATTGCCTGCCAACAACCCTATCACTGCCGACACGGTGAGTATCCCTCTCATTGTTCTACCTCCGTTCCGCCTGCTATGGGCGGAAATATGTGTATCATATCGCCATCTTTCAATGTGCGCTGGTCCAGGTCTTTCAAACCGATCATCTGACTGTTGACCACGAGTGAAAAACAGTTGCGCACCACTCTGCGGGTCCCGTTCGATTTATCCCCGTCGAAAAGGACCTCCCCGAACTCTTTCCCGAATTTTTGCACTGCCGATTCCAAAGCTGATTCCACATTTTCCGCTTCTGTTTCCAGACGGCCGGACTGGGCCATATCTTTGAGCGTGGTGTATAAGCGCAATACAACTTTAGCCATGATTAATGGAAATATTTTGCGGCCAGGCGGTTGGCCTTTTTGATGAGGGCATCTTCATTGATGGTAGTGAGCATTCCCTGCTCCACCACTATTCTACCATTTACCAGCACCCATTTTGCAATATGCGAATCACCGCAATAAAGCAGAGCCGCCAACGGATCAGTCATCGCACCGGCATATCCCAACTTGTTCAAATCAAAGATAGCAATGTCCGCAGCTTTGCCCGGTTCGAGGGACCCGATGGCATCGTCCTGACCGAGGATTTTGGCGCCGTTGCGCGTGGCCATCCAGAATACGTCGGAAGCGGGCATGGATTCCACTCCCGTGGTCACACGGTGCACCAGCATGGCCTGCCGCAGTTCGCCCAGCATATCGCTCGAATCGTTCGACGCGGAACCGTCCACCCCAATCCCGACCCGCACACCTGCGTCCAGCATTTTGCGAATCGGCGCAATCCCTGACCCCAACCGCAGATTCGACGACGGACAATGCGCCACGCCTGTTTTCGTGCGCGCCAGTTTACGGATTTCCTCATCGTTCATGTAGACGGAATGTGCGAACCAAATATTTTCGCCCAGCCATCCGGTCTGTTCCATATAGTCCACAGGCCGCGCTCCGTGCAGTTTGAGGCAAAATTCTTCTTCATCTTTGGTCTCAGCCAGGTGCGTGTGACAGCGCACATTTTTTTTGCGCGCCATGTCCGCCGTCTGCCGGAGCAAAGAATCCGTAACGGAAAAAGGGGAACAGGGCGCCAGCGCCACGCGGCACATGGAATATTTCGACGCATCGTGGAATTTCGCAATCACGCGCTCGGAATCTTTCAAAATCTCGTCTTCGTCCTGCACCACATCATCCGGAGGCAGACCGCCATCGGACTTGCCCCGCGACATTGAGCCGCGGCAGGGATGAAACCGAATCCCGATTTCCTTTGCCCCTGCAATTTCCGAGTCAAACAAATCCTTCGGCTGATTCCGGGGGAAAACATAGAAATGGTCCGTTGAGGTGGTGCATCCGGTGAGGAGCAGTTCGCCGAGACCGAGCTGGGCGCTGGTAAAGACCCATTCCGGACTCACATGACGCCAGATTTCGTAAAGGTACACCAGCCAGTCGAACAGCTTGGCGTTCTGCACAGCAGGCAGATTGCGGTTAAAAGTCTGGTAAAGATGGTGATGCATATTGACGAACCCGGGGAGCACCACGCAACCGGACGCGTCCAGAGTGCGGTCGGCTTTTTTGCGGAGAGATTTGCCTGTTTCCTTAATAAGGTTGTCTTCGATATAGACATCGCCGCCGGGGATAAGAGTGCGCGCATCGTCCATCGTGGCCACGAGGAGCGCGTTCTTGATGAGCAGCGATTTTGAAGGGCTCTTTTTCGTTTTTTTAGTTCGCGTTCGCATAAAAATAGGGAAGAAAAATTTAAGTCTCGATTTTTTCTTCCCCGTAGTCATCCCGATATATCGGGAGGTAGAAACATTCCGCTTCGCGCGAAACTTATACGGTGATTATTATGGAAGTATGATAGCAGAATTCCGTGGGCGCGTCAATGGGCGGGGAAATCCTTACCCAGTTTTTCATTGATGGACTTTTATCCTGCTGAGTTTTGCGAGTTCGTTCATCATGCCTTTAGCCGCTTTGTTAATGCGGTCTTCAGCCGTAGGGGAAGTGATGATAAAGATAACCGCCAACGGCCAAAAAAAACATAAAGCCCATTTGACCGGATGCCATCCCAACGTATAGGTTGCCGTCCAGTCAATCGTGCCAGTATCCGTCCGAACCATCCGCGCAGAAATGGTTACCTTGGCTGGCGGCAGAATCTGGAACCGTCTTTTCTGGAATTGTGCCACGCTACCGATCACCAACGCGTCCGTGCCGATCAAGTTCCCAAGTTTTGCCGCGGTCTGCGGATCTATGGCTCCGGTCAGACTGAGGTTCTGCTCTTTCAATATCTGTTCGAGTGCGCTGCGTTCAATCATTTCGTATTGCGGTATTTTGAGAAGGTGAATGGTCAGCGCTTCAGCCGCTGCTTCTCCGCTTCCAGGCGCTCCGGGCGCATCCTTGAATGGAAGCACCGCCACGCGGATCCGTTCGCTTGATTTTGGAGCATGTTTCACAATGACTTGAGGAAGCATGCATGCGTTAAGCAGCAAAGAAAAACATATCGCCAAAGATATAAACACTCTGGGTCCCGGCGTGACCGGCGACGTAGCCGTCAAGTTCCTATCCTGCATATTGGATGTAAAATGGTATCAATTTGACGGTGACAAAGCAAATCTGCCGCATCCGCATCCGCTATGAATCCGTCACATTTCGCTTGCTCTTCTGTCGGTAAAGTGGTATCTTTGTAAAGTCATGCGGATGATTGCAGACCTTCATATTCACTCTTACTTGTCGCGGGCTTGCAGTAAACAGCTCCGCCCTGAAACGCTTTACCGATGGTGCCAACTCAAAGGCATCCAAGTGCTGGCCACAGGCGATTTCACGCATCCGCTCTGGTTTGCCGAACTGGCGGAAAAACTCGTACCCGCTGAACCCGGCCTTTACAAACTCCGCGACGACCTCGCGCGCGAACAGGACAAACTTGTGCCCGAATCCTGCCGCGGTACCGTACGATTTGTGCTCGGCGTGGAAATCAGTTCCATCTACAAAAAGAACGGACGCGTGCGCAAAGTGCACAATCTCGTCTTTGCCCCGGACCTGGAAACCGCAGGAAAAATCAACGCGCGGCTGGGGAAAATCGGCAACATCCGTTCCGACGGACGGCCCATCCTCGGACTCGATTCCAAAGTCCTGCTTTCCATTTTGCTCGAAATCTCGCCCGAAGCGTATCTCATACCCGCTCACGCGTGGACGCCGTTCTTCGCAGTGTTCGGTTCACAATCCGGGTTCGATTCGCTGGAAGAATGTTTTGACGAGCTCACGCCGCACATTTTTGCCATTGAGACCGGTCTGTCGTCGGACCCGCTGATGAACTGGCGCATCTCCGCGCTCGACCGTCTCACATTGATATCGAATTCCGACGCGCACTCGCCGGAAAAACTCGCGCGCGAATCCAACCTGCTCGACGCGCCGCTGTCGTACCAGGGAATCTTCGATGCGTTCCGACGGCGGGGAAATTCAAAGCTTGTGAAAACCCTGGAATTTTTCCCCGAAGAAGGCAAATACCACTGGGACGGACACCGAGATTGCGACGAAAGTTATCCGCCGGAAGAGACCATCCGCCGCAAAGGCATCTGTTCTAAATGCCGCCGTCCTGTCACCGTCGGCGTTCTCTACCTG
>CAYHWZ010000176.1:0-5655 GCA_964359975.1 uncultured Elusimicrobia bacterium
AACATGCTTGCGCTCTGGATGTTCGGCACAGAACTGGAAAGTGTCTGGGGGCCGAGAGAATTCATCAAGTATTTCTTCATCTGCGGGATTGGCGCTGCATTGTTCCAAATAGCGTTCGACCCCATGTCAGGCGTGCCGGTCATTGGAGCCAGCGGAGCGATATACGGGATACTGGCTGCATTTGCAGTCGTGTTTCCTGAATCGGTCATCTATCTTTATGGGATTGTCCCGATGAAAGCAAAACATTTTGTCATTATGATAGGCGTGTTTGAGTTTGTGGGGAGTTTTGATTCCAGCGCAAAAGTAGTGGCGCGGTTTGCTCACCTGGGCGGGATGGCGGTAGGGTACGTTTATCTCAGGTCCTATGAATTTAAGTCCATTCTCAACCGTGTTCTCCGGCGTGTGCACGACCATTTTATCGTGCGTGATGCACCCAGGGCGCCGGACTCCAAAGTCAAAGGACCGCAGAATGATCTTGCCAAGGAAGTGGACAGGATTCTGGAAAAAGTGCTTATCCAGGGCGAGGGCAGTTTGACGGACCAGGAACGCGAAACCATGCGCCGTTATTCCCGCGAAAAAAGCAGCTGATGCCGGAACTGCCCGAAGTCGAGACCATCCGCCGCGATTTGGACCGGCTGTTTACCGGCGACACGATTCAGCAAATCAAAATTATTGATGACCGAATATTGACTGGATTCCGCACGGGAGGCGGTCCCCGGCGCAAGGTTTCGGAAAAGGCGTTCACCGACTCTGTGCGCAATAAAAAGGTGCGGCGGTTTCTGCGAAGGGGCAAGTATCTGATTCTTGAATTGGCTGAACGAGGCGCGCTTATTTTTCATCTCAGGATGACCGGTCAGCTTTTGGCACAGACACCGTCCGGACGTGAACGCGCGGTGTTCATTTTCAAGTCAGGCAAGCAACTCTGCTTTGTTGACAGAAGAAGGTTCGGCGAAATCCGCTATTCGGAAAATTGGCAGAGTGAACCGGAATTCGGCTTGATGGGGCCTGAACCGCTTAACGGTGTGATGAACGGTGAATATCTTAAAAATCAGTTTATGAAACGCGGCTCCGCAGTTCATTCGCTCTTACTGAACCAGAATATAGTGAGCGGAATCGGCAACATCTATGCGAGTGAAGCATTGTTCGGAGCCGGAATCCGGCCCGGGCGGAAGGCGGGAAAACTTGTGCGTACTGATTTGGACCGCCTGTGTATTCATATCCGGAAATCTTTGCAGATTTCCATTGCCAACCGCGGTTATTCCATGTCAACTTATGTAGACACGATGGGCAAAAAAGGCAGAGCTCAGCTTTTCACTAAAGTGTACGGCAAGGAAGGTGACCCGTGCTCCAAGTGCGGAAATGTCATTAAACGCGTCACAATCTCAGGACGGAGCGCGTTCTACTGTCCCATGTGCCAGAAATAAAATGAACAAGAAAATTGTGCTGGGTCTGACGGGTGGAATAACCACTGGGAAGAGCGCGGCATTGGCAGAGTTCCGACGGTTGGGAGCTGTGACGCTGGACTGCGACCGCATTGCGCGTGATGTGGTCAAACCCGGTCAACCTGCATTAACAAAAATCCGGGCCGAATTCGGAAATGCAGTATTCACCCGCAGGGGAACGTTGAACCGCAAGGTCATGGCTGAACAGATCTTTTTCAACCCAATCAAACGCAGGATTTTGGAACGTATCGTGCATCCGGAAGTGATCCGCGTGCTTCTTCGCAGGGTAAAGTCAGTGGAACGCGGGATAGTGGTGGCAGACATTCCCCTGTTATTTGAAGCGCGTCTCAAAGGGCTGGTGGATGAGGTCGTAGTTGTTTATGCGCCGAAGAACCTGCAGTTAAAACGATTGACGCAACGCAATCATCTCTCAGCTCGCGAAGCAGTTTCGCGGATCAAATCCCAGTGGCCCATTGACCGCAAACGCAAACTGGCTGACCATGTGCTCGACAACACCCGGTCTCCTGCCGAATTGAAACGCCAAATCCGCAATCTCTGGCTGAAATTTCAAAAATCAGCGAAAGGGTATTGACAAAAAAAGAGGATATTGTAAAATAGTGGGGTCAGAACGAGATGGAACTCCTGAAGTGAATTCTCCGAAAGACAAATCCAATTCATAACTGAAATCTGATTTACAGTCACATGACGTCTCGAGCAACCCGATTGAAAATCCGAATCTATAATGCCGTTTGATAAATAGCACAGGAGGAAGAACAGAGATGAACCAGATCACACCGCCCGCCCAAACCATGGACGTATCCGCACTTTCAAAACTGAAACTGCCGGAACTTTCCAAAGTTGCCACAGATTTAAAAATCGAGGCCGTATCCGGATTGCGCAAACAGGAACTGATTGCCAAAATCCTTGAAGCACAGGCCGCCAAAACACAGGGTAACCTGCTGGACGAAGGCGTGCTCGAAATATTGCCGGACGGGTTCGGATTCCTACGTTCGCCAAACTACAACTATCTGCCGGGACCTGACGACATTTATATATCACCGTCCCAAATCAAGAAGTTTGCAATGCGGAAAGGCGACACTGTTTCCGGCGAAGTGCGCCCTCCTAAAGAAGGGGAACGGTTCTTTGCGCTTCTGCAAGTCAAGACCATCAACGGCGAAAGTCTGGAAAATATCCGCGAGCGGCCGCTGTTTGACAATCTCACTCCGCTGTATCCCAACGGAAGAATCGTGCTGGAAACTTCCAAATCCGAAATCAACATGCGCGTGCTGGACCTGGTGGCTCCCATCGGTAAAGGTCAGCGCGGCCTGATTGTGGCAGCTCCGAGAACTGGTAAAACCATTATCCTGCAGAAGATTGCCAATTCCATCACGGCAAATCATCCGGAAGTGGTACTGATGGTGCTGCTGATTGACGAACGTCCTGAAGAAGTGACGGACATGCAGAGGTCTGTGAAAGGGGAAGTGATTTCCTCGACCTTTGACGAACCTGCGGACCGTCACGTACAGGTGGCTGAAATGGTTTTGGAAAAGGCCAAGCGGTATGTGGAGCATGGCAAAGATGTGGTGATTTTGCTGGATTCTATTACCCGCCTTGCGCGCGCGTACAACACCAACACCCCGTCGAGCGGACGGGTGCTTTCCGGAGGTTTGGATTCGAACGCTTTGCAGAGACCGAAACGGTTTTTCGGCGCGGCGCGTAATATTGAAGAGGGCGGTTCACTCACCATCATGGCGACTGCTCTGGTGGAAACCGGCAGCCGTATGGACGACGTAATTTTTGAAGAGTTCAAGGGTACCGGCAACATGGAAGTCTATCTGGAACGCAAACTGGCGGACAGGCGCGTGTTCCCGGCCATTGACATCAACCGTTCCGGCACACGTAAAGAAGAGCTCCTCCTGGCAGAGGACGAACTCAACAAAGTGTGGATACTGCGCAAGGTTCTTTCATCGCTGAACCCTATTGAAGCCATGGAACTCCTCATCGAAAAACTCACCGCAACCAAATCCAACAAGGACTTTATCCGCGCGATGGAAATGTCGAGCAGCGAGAAGTTCTAATCAGGATTGACAGGATTGGTTTTTGAGGTTATAATTAAAAAGATATGCTCAAGAAATTAACCATAGCCGCAGTTGCCGGCCTGATTTGTATTGCCGCTATCCGGGCTGTACAGGCGACAAAATCAAATCCTGCAGCTTCTTTGCGGGACGAACGCAGTCTTTTACTGTCGGAAAAGTCGTCCATGCTGAATGAGACACAGGCGCGGGAGATTTATGGTAAACTGGATGCATTTGTGGCCCGCGATCATACGGTGAAAAGCAACGAGTGGCTGGAAAAAATCGCCAAGGAACTGAGTGTGGCGTCCATTTATGTGCGGAGCACCAACAATCTGGATGACCCTGTGCTGCATAAGGGCCAAAACATTATCTTGCAGAATAAACCCGGCATGGTACATGCGTCGCGGAAGGATGAGTCACTTGAATCTGTTATCAAATATTATGAAAAGCTTGGCGCGCGAAAGCCGGAAATACTGGAAGCGAATCATTGGGACGAACTTACATTTATGCGCGAAGGGGAACTGTATATAAAGGAAGGTTCGCTGATCTGGATACCGCGCGCGAGATTGAGTTTTCCATGGCTGGCAATGCCGGTTGCTGCACGGAGAATTTCTTCACGGTTCGGGTACCGGCGTCACCCGGTGCACAGGACAAAACGGTTTCACGACGGATACGATATGGTTGCCCCGTACGGATCCCCGGTCTACGCAGGGCAGGCGGGCGTGGTGGTTTTTGCAGGGTGGAAAGGCGGTTATGGTAACGTGATTGAGATACGGCACAGCAAAATTTCAACTGTATACGGACACTTGTCAAAGATAAGTGTAAGTGAAGGGCAGCAGGTGAAACGCAGACAACTGATCGGAAGGGTGGGGTCCACTGGACTCTCCACCGGCCCGCATCTGCATTTGGAAACGCGGAGAAATTCTGACGGTAAACCCATCAATCCAGGAAGGTACCTCTACTAAAATGAAAACTGAAATACACCCCAAATACACTTTGGCCACTGTTAGATGTGCATGCGGATACGAGTTCAAGACCCGCAGTACAAGGCCCGAATATCATATTGAAATCTGTTCCAACTGTCATCCGTTCTTTACCGGACGGCAGAAACTGGTGGATTCAGCAGGTCGCGTGGAAAAATTCGCAAAACGGTTCGAGAAAACTTCGGGCAAGACGGTGCGGACTAAGGCGAAGGAGAAAGCAGCCAGCGCGGTATCGTCCAAACCAGTGAGAAAGATTCTGTCCTCCGGCGCCAGGAAAGCCGGTATTGTGCCGCTCGAACCTCCAAAGAAAAAAGCGAAGTAGCCGGGACAAAGCAGTTTGTGAACGACAGGGATTCATTCTCTGTCGTTTTTGTTTTTGGGGAAACTTATTGTGGAACAATCGAAAATTGAATCATTGATAGCTCAGATTGCGGACCGGTACCATCAGCTTCAGCAGATGGTGGCGGACCCCGAACTGCACAAAAGCGCGGATTTTGCGTCTATAACCCGCGAGTATCATGACTTGTCCAAAAAAATGGATAAATTCAAAGAACGGCAGGAACTTGTGCGCGAGCTGAAACATCTGCAGGAACTATCGAATTCCGACGACACCGAAATGTCCGGCATGGCAAGAGCGGAAATGGACGAAGTGAGGGTAAAGGCGGATGCTGCAGAAAAGGCATTGGTGCGGCTGCTGATGCCGCCGGACTCCGATGACGAAAAGAATATTGTGCTGGAAATAAGGGCTGGTACCGGCGGTGAGGAAGCGGCGCTGTTTGCCTCGGACTTGGCCCGGATGTATATGCGCTTTGCCGAGGAAAGCAGTCTGAAATGGGAAACTGTGGACGCAAGTCTGACGGACCGCGGCGGATTTAAGGAAGGGATTTTTCTGGTGGAACGCAAGGTCGGGAATGATTCGTCAGCCGGGCCGTTCAGTTTGTTCAAGTATGAGCGCGGTGTGCACAGGGTCCAGCGGGTGCCGGTGACTGAAGCGAGCGGACGGATTCATACTTCCACAGTGACAGTGGCGGTACTGCCGGAAGCGGAAGATGTCGAAATCCAGGTGAGAACCGAAGACCTGCGAGTGGATACATACCGTGCATCGGGACACGGGGGGCAGCATCTGCAGAAGACGGATTCCGCGGTGCGCATTAC